>NZ_JBYCLD010000001.1:0-7082 GCF_057473725.1 Mycobacterium sp. TH-M11
GGCGTGTCGGCCGGGATCGACCTTGCACTGTGGCTGGCCGCGCGGATCGGCGGCGAGCACCGCGCCAAAGCCATTCAGCTCGTGATCGAATACGATCCGCAACCGCCGTTCGACTCCGGCCACACTTCGAAGGCGTCGGCGCAGACCAAGGCTGCAGCCACCGCGCTGATGGCCCGGGACATAGCGAAACCGGCCCAGCTGAAGGCCAGCGTGCTGCTGCTGTGGGATCACGCGATCGGCGCCGCCCGCACTCGGCGAAGCCAAATGACTCGGCGAAGCCAAATGACTCGCCGCTGAATCCCCTCAGTTCAGCGGCGAGCCACCGGTAGGCTGCCCCGCGGTTACTGCTGGGGGCGGGCGACCACGCGAAGCCAACCAGCGTGTCGATTACCCGACTCGACAGGTTGTCAAACCTCGCCGGCAGCCAGCGCTGCCCCCGGCGCCGATCCGCTACCCCTCCAGAATCGCGGCCACGCCCTGGCCTCCGGCGGCGCAGATCGAGATCAGCGCACGCACCGGCTTGTTCTTCGCTGTGCCCTTCACACCTTTCTGGCGCTCCTTCGCCTCGGCGATCTGCTTGGCGGCCTGCGCCACGATCCGACCGCCGGTGGCCGCGAACGGGTGCCCCGAGGCCAGCGACGAGCCGTTGACGTTGAGCTTGGACCGGTCGATGGCGCCCAGCGCCGAATCCAGTCCCAGCCGCTCCTTGCAGTACTCCGCCGACTCCCACGCCTGCAGGTGGCACAGCACCGTGGCGGCGAACGCCTCGTGGATCTCGTAGAAGTCGAAGTCCTGCAGGGTCAGGCCGTTGCGCGCCAACAGCCGCGGCACCGCGTAGGTCGGGGCCATCAGCAGCCCGTCGGCTCCGTTGACGTAGTCCACCGCGGCCGTCTCGGCGTCGACGAAGTACGCCAGCGGAGTCAGCTTGTGCGCGGCGGCCCACTCCTCGCTGGCCAGCAGCGCCACCGACGCACCGTCGGTGAGCGGAGTGGAGTTGCCCGCGGTCATGGTGGCGTCACCGGCCTTCGCGCCGAACACCGGCTTGAGCGTGGCCAGCTTCTCCGGGCTGGACTGGGGCCGCAGGTTGTCGTCGCGGTAGAGCCCCTGAAACGGCGTCACCAGGTCATCGAAGAAGCCGCGGTCATAGGCGGCGGCCATATTGCGGTGGCTGGCTGCGGCCAGCTCGTCCTGGTCGACCCGCTTGATGCCCATCTGCTTGGTGGTGATGGCCTGGTGCTCACCCATGGAAAGGCCGGTCCGCGTTTCTTTGTTGGCCGGGATCTCCACGCCCAACGCGGCGGGTAGCTTGCCGACAAGCTTGAGCCGTTGCACGTTCGACTTTGCCCGGCGCAGCGCGAGCAGCGTGCGGCGCAGTTCGTTGCCGATTGCCAGGGGCGCATCCGAAGTGGTGTCCACCCCGCCGGCGGCGGCCACCTCATAGCGACCGGCGGCGATTCCGTCGGCGGCGCAGATGGCCGCCTGCAGCCCGGTGCCACAGGCCTGCTGCAGGTCGAATGCCTGCGTGTAGGGCGACAGCGCCGAGCCCAGCACCGATTCGCGGATCAGGTTGAAGTCGCGGCTGTGCTTGAGCACCGCCCCGCCGATCACGGCGTCCAGCTTCTCGCCGGCCAGGCCGAATCGATCGATGAGGCCGCCCAACGCTGCGGTGAACATGTCCTGGTTGGACGCGTTCGCATAGGCGCCATCGGAGCGCGCGAAGGGAATGCGATTGCCCCCGAGGACGGCCACACGGCGTCGCGTGCCGGCGGTTGCCTCGGCAGTTTTAGCAGCAGATGCAGATGCCACGATCTCTCGTCTCTGATGGTGGGTCCCCCCGCATTGCCGGGGACGGTCGGCCTGATACTACCCAGTATTCTTACTCTGGAGTAAGTTCGTTGTCGACACCGTGGCCCGCACCAGGCACGTCCCCACATGGAAGGCAGCACTATGCCCCCCAAGGCCCCCAAGCTCTCCTCGGACCTGTTGTCCCAGATCCTGGGCTCCGCCCCCGGATCGTTCCTGTCCAAGCAGCTCGGCGTTCCGCAGGCCGAGACCCTGCGCCGTTACCGAGTCGGCGAGCCGGCACTGGCCGGGCCCCTGCTGATCGGCGGGTCGGGCCGGGTGGCCGAGCCGCTGCGGGCCGCACTGGCCGACGACTACGAGCTGGTCGGCGACAACCTGGGCGGCCGTTGGGCCGACTCGTTCGGCGGGCTGGTCTTCGACGCCACCGGTATCACCTCCCCCGCTGAGCTGACCCAGCTGCACGAGTTCTTCACCCCGCTGTTGCGCAACGTGGGCCGCTGTGGCCGACTGGTCGTTGTCGGCACCACCCCCGAGGCGGCCGGCAGCGCCGACGAGCAGATCGCCCAGCGCGCACTGGAGGGCTTTACCCGCTCATTGGGCAAGGAACTGCAGCGCGGCGCCACAGTGCAGTTGGTGTACCTGTCGCCGGATGCCAAGCCCGGGGCCACCGGCCTGGAGTCGACACTGCGATTCATCCTCTCGGCCCGCTCGGCCTACGTCGACGGCCAGGTGTTCTACGTGGGCGCCGACGACTCGAGCGCGCCCGCCGACTGGGACCGGCCGCTGGAGGGCAAGGTCGCGATCATCACCGGCGCGGCGCGCGGCATCGGCGCCACCATCGCCGAGGTGTTCGCCCGCGACGGCGCCAAGGTGGTGGCGATCGACGTGCCGCAGGCCGCCGAGGCGCTGGAGAAGACGGCCTCCCGGGTTGGCGGGACCGCGCTGGCACTGGACGTCACCGCCGACGACGCGGTGGATCAGATCGCCGCGCACCTCGCCGAGCACCACGGGGGCAAGGCTCACATATTGGTCAACAACGCCGGCATCACTCGCGACAAGTTGCTGGCCAACATGGACGACGCTCGGTGGAACGCGGTCCTGGCAGTCAACCTGCTTGCACCGCAGCGTCTTACCGAAGGATTGGTCGCCAACGGCAGCATCGGTGAGGGCGGCCGGGTGATCGGCCTGTCGTCGATGGCCGGGATCGCGGGTAACCGCGGCCAGACCAACTACGCGGCCACCAAGGCCGGCATGATCGGCCTGACCGAAGCGCTGGCTCCGACGCTGGCCAAGAAGGGCATCACGATCAATGCCGTCGCCCCGGGATTCATCGAAACCGAGATGACGGCGGCGATACCGTTGGCCACTCGCGAGGTCGGGCGTCGGCTGAACTCGCTGTTCCAGGGCGGTCAGCCCGTGGACGTCGCCGAGCTGATCGGCTACTTCGCCAGCCCGGCGTCGAATGCGGTGACCGGCAACACCATCCGGGTCTGCGGCCAAGCCATGCTGGGGGCGTGAGACACATGCCCCAACCCAGTGGCATGAGAAACATGGTGCGTGCGGTCGCCGGCGCGCTGCCCTTCATTCCGCGCACGCAAACCCTGCCGAACCGGACGCTGCGGGTCGACGCGCTGGCCATCGACCCCACCCACGTCGCGGCCTACGCAGCCGTCACCGGGCTGCGCTTCGCGGATCAGGTACCGCTGACCTATCCCTTCGCGCTGACGTTCCCAACCGTGATGGAGCTGGCGACCGGGTTTGACTTCCCGTTCGCCGCGATGGGCTCGGTGCACACCGAGAACCGGATCACCCGCCACCGCCCGATCGCGGTCACCGACACCGTCGGAGTGACGGTGCGGGCAGAGAACCTGCGCGAACACCGCAAGGGCCTGCTGGTCGACATCGTCACCGACATCACCGTCGGCAATGACCCGGCCTGGCATCAGGTGACGACGTTTCTGCACCAGCAGCGCACCAGCCTGTCCGACGAGCCGAAGCCGCCGCCGGCCAAACAGCCCAAGCTGGGCCCGCCCAGCGCGGTGCTGCGGGTGACCCCGGGCCAGATTCGCCGCTACGCATCGGCCGGCGGCGATCACAACCCGATCCACACCAGCTCGATCGGCGCCAAGCTGTTCGGCTTCCCCACCGCGATCGCGCACGGGATGTTCTCGGCGGCAACGGTTCTGGCCAACATCGAAGGTGCGCTTCCGGACGCAGTGGACTACACGGTGCGGTTCGGCAAGCCGATGCTGCTGCCGGCAAGCCCCGGCCTCTACATCGACAAGGTCGACGGCGGCTGGGATCTGGCACTGCGCAACGTCGCCAAGGGTTACCCCTACCTGACCGGGGCGGTGCGGGCGCTGTAGCCGGCACCGCCGTCGCCCGTTAGGCGTTGTCGACCGCGAAGCCGGCCGCCTTCAGCAAAGTCACCTTGCTGACCTCCCAGCGGGCGCTGACGACCTCGATCCCCCAGACCGGAATCGACATCACCAGCCCACGGACGACCACCATCACGGTGTCCATGTAGGCCCGCGCGGAAAACCCTGGGCCCGCCGCAGGTAGCGCCTCGGCGGAGGCGACCGCCAGACCGTAGATGTGTTGCTCCAGCGACTTCACCGTCTTGGCCAGTTGCGGGTCGGTCCAACACGCCACCCACAGCTGAGCGACCGAAAGCGCTTGGGGCGTGGTGAATTCGCGCCAGATCAGGTCGAGATACCCGCCCAGGTCCAGCGTGGCGGTCGCGGCCGTCTCTTCGAAGTGGATGCGGGCCTGATTGGCTAGTTCGAAGGCAAGCTGAGCGACCGCGGCTGTCACCAGGTCATCGCGGGTCGGGAAGTGGTACATCACCGTGCTTTGCGACACGGTCGCTGCGCCGGCGACGCGGCGCGTGGTCACCGCGACGACCCCCTCGGTCCGCAGTAGTTCAACTGCCGCGCCCACCAATGCTTGACGCGTGGCGGCGCGCTGCTCGGCCCGCGTGCCATTTTTCATTGGGATTCCCCTATTGCATTAACAGGTCCGCCACAGCTAATCTGACTGATCAGATGAACAGTCAACTGGGGCTCGGTCGTCATTTCCGCTGTTCAGGCCTGAAGACCTTGCCATGAGGCATTGTAAGGACACACCGATGACCTTCGCGTTTCGTCTCGACAACACCAGCCGGCCACTGCACGCGCTCGCCGTACCGTTGGCCATCACCTCCGCCGTCACCCTAGGCGTGTCCCCGGCCCTGCACTCGGTATCGACCACCGCGTGGAAAACCGTTGCGGCCCAAGTGAAATTACTGGACACCGAGGCATGGATCATGGGCGGCAGCGGCCTGCCGATCCCGCCCCAGAGCTACATGGACGCGCTCTTTGACCGCTACATCGATCCCGCCACCCCGTTCTTCGACGGCCAACCCCGCTACCCCGTGGACAAGACCAACCCCCTGTTCACACCGGAAGGCCTCTACCCCAACAGCGGCGTCAAGAGCCTGGAACTGGATCCGTCCATCGCCCAGGGCGTCACCATCCTGCACGACACGATCAACAGGCAGATCGCCGACGGGAACAACCTCGTCGTACTGGGCTACTCCCAGAGCAGCACCATTTCCACCATCGTGATGCGTGATCTGTTAGCGCTGCCTCCCGACCAACAGCCGACCGCCGACCAGCTGTCCTTCGTGCTGCTCGGTGCCCCCAACAATCCCAACGGCGGCCTATTCGAGCGCTTCGACATCTTGAACGATGGCAGCTACCCGACTATCCCGAGCCTGGGCATCACGTTCAACGGCGCGATCCCGGACGGCACTCCGTGGGACACCTCCGTCTACACCCTGGAATACGACGGCTACGCCGACTTCCCGAAATACCCGATCAATTTTCTCGCCGACCTCAACGCCGTCCTGGGCATCATCTACGAGCACACGATCTACCCAAGCCTGACCGCCGAGCAGCTGGCGACGGCCATCGAGTTGCCGATGAGCGAGGGCTACGACGGAAACACCCACTACTTCATGATTCCCAGCGAGATATTGCCGCTGTTGATGCCGCTGCAGTCGATCCCGGTCATCGGCCAGCCGATCTACGACCTACTGGAACCGGCTACGCGCGTCCTGGTGAACCTGGGCTACGGCAGCATCACCGAAGGCTGGTCCGCCGGCCCTGCCAATGTGGCCGACCCCTTCGCGTTGTTCCCGACCGACCTCAACTGGGGTGAGGTTCTGACAGCGCTGGGCAATGGGGCGCAAGAGGGCTGGAACAACTTCGTCAGCGACCTGTCGAATCTGTCGTTCCCCAGTGCAGCCGATTTCCTGGGCGCCTCGGCGGGCGACCTCACGTCATTCGCGCTGCCCAGCCTGACCGAAATCGTCAACACGTTCAGCAGTATCGCCTCGACGGCGTATGCCGCGCTGCTTCCGACCGCCGATATCCTCAACGCCCTGTTCACCACCGCGCCGGCGTACGCGCTCGATGTGTTCGCCCAGGAACTCGCCGAAGGCGACATCCTCAACGCTGTCGGCCTGCCGATCGCCGGCATCATCGGGTTGGGCACACTGGGAGCCGGTTTCGAATTCCTCGCACTCAACGGCGCGATCCGGGACATCACGGCCGACCTCCAGAGCCTCTTCACGGCGTGAGGCCGCGCCGGGCTACCCGGCCGCAACGGTGTCGGCGCCGTCGCGGCCGCCGGGGGCTTCTTTGAGGCCGCGCCAGAACAAGTCGATCATCAGCTCGCCGGCTTCATCGACGGCGGTGTCGCCGGTGCTGACCCGGCTCGCGATCGCCTCGCCGGCGCCTACCAGCGCGACCGCCATCAGCTCGAAGTCGACGCCCGGTTCGGGCTTACGCGTGCCGGCCCGCAACAGCCGGCCGACCAGCTCGATGATTCGCTCGCGGCCCTCGCGCACGGTGTGGGCGAACGCCTGCGAACTGGTGGCTTGGGTGTACATCACGATCCACGACGCCCGGTTGGCGTCGATGTAGCGCAAGAAAGCCCGAATTGTATTGCGCAGCATGTCTTTCGGGGGCTGCTGAAAGTCAATTTCGGTGCGCACCGACTCGACGAAGCGGCGCAGTTCGCGGTCCAGACATGCCCCGAACAGTTCTTCTTTGGAGCCGTAGTACAGGTAGAGCATCGGCTTGGAGATCTGCGCAGCCGCGGCGATCGAATCCATCGAGGTCTCGTGGTAGCCGTTGACCGAGAACATCTGCACCGCGGCGTCGAGCATCTGCTGTTCGCGCACGGCCCGCGGTAACCGCTTGCTACCAGCTGCCATCGCCTCGAGGTCCTTCCGC
>NZ_JBYCLD010000002.1:0-4747 GCF_057473725.1 Mycobacterium sp. TH-M11
AAACACCACACCCCCAACACGGGGCGCCGAAGGCATGGCAAAAACAACAACAAACAAAAACCACCAAACACACTATTGAGTTCTCAAACAACACGCCGCCTGGCTTCAGGCAACCCCGCCACTGTACTCGCTTTTCGGAGTTGAGTCAACTCCCAGTTTTTCGGGGCTTCCGGAAGGACTTCCAGACTGCCGGTAGTTCCGCGGTCCGCGTCCCTCCGGCCCGACCTATATTACACGTTCTATCTCAGCGCCCAAATCGCCTAGATATTCCACGAACAACGGGTAGCCGCGATCGATGTGGTAGACGTCGTGGACCTCGGTCTCACCGTCTGCGACCAGGCCCGCAAGGACCAAACCGGCTCCCGCACGGATGTCGGAGGCCCACACGGGTGCACTCGAGAGCTGCGGCAGGCCACGCACCACCGCATGGTGGCCATCGGTGCGCGCATCGGCCCCAAGGCGGATCATCTCCTCGACGAACCGGAACCTGGCCTCGAAGACGTTCTCGGTGATCATCGACGTGCCATCGGCAATCGCCGCGAGGCCGATCGCCATCGGCTGCAGGTCAGTGGGGAATCCCGGAAACGGCAGGGTCGCGACGTTGACGGCCTTGGGCCGCTCGTATTGCACGACCCGGAAGCCGTTGTCGGACTGGGTGACGGTCGCCCCCGCGTCGTGCAGCTTGTGCAGCACAAGCTGCAGGTGGGCCGGGTCCACGCCGGTAACCGAGATGTCGCCGCGGGTCATCACCGCAGCAATCGCCCAGGTCGCTGCCACAATCCGATCGCCGATCACTTCGTGTTCGGTGGGATGCAGCCGCGGTACCCCAGTGATCTTCAGCGTTGGGGAGCCCGCACCTTCGATCTGTGCCCCCATCTGGTTGAGCATCGTGCAGAGATCAGCGACATCGGGCTCACGCGCCGCGTTGTGGATAGTCGTGACGCCTTCGGCCAGGACCGCGGCCATCAAGATGTTCTCGGTGGCGCCGACCGACGGGAACTCCAGCTGGATCTCGGCGCCGCGCAGCTTCTCGGCGTGCGCGACCACACAACCGTGTTCGATATTGCAGGTGGCGCCCAACTGGCGCAGGCCGGCCTGATGCATGTCGAGCGGGCGCGACCCGATGGCGTCGCCACCCGGTAAGGCGACCTTCGCCTTCAGACACCGGCCCACCAGGGGACCCAGCACACAGACCGAAGCCCGGAACTGACGCACCGCGGCGAAGTCCGCGTCGTACTTGGGCTCGTCCGGCGAGGTGATGCGCACCGTGGTGCCGTCAAGTTCGACATTGGCGCCCAGTCCGCGCAGCACCTCAGCCATCAGCGGGACGTCCAGAATGTCCGGGCAGTTGGTGATGGTGCTGGTGCCCTCCGCCAACAATGCCGCCGCCATCAGCTTCAGGACGCTGTTCTTAGCGCCACCGACGGCGACTTCACCGGACAATCGGTTACCTCCGGTAACCACAAAACGCTCTCCCACTCGCGTCAGTGTAGTGACGACACGAGTTCAATCCCGACCAATCCGGTCTCCTGCCGAAGCGGGGATTGCGACGCTTCCCTGCCCAGGTACGGTTTGGGCTATGGCCGTGCACATCACTCGCGTTTACACCCGTACCGGCGACGACGGTACGACCGGATTGAGCGATTTCTCCCGCGTGCCCAAGACCGATCCCCGACTGGTGGCCTATGCCGATGTCGAGGAGGCCAACGCCGCGATCGGTGTCGCGATTGCGCTCGGCGAACCCTCCGCGGCGGTGAGCGCCACACTGCTGCACATTCAGAACGACCTGTTCGACACGGGCGCGGATCTGGCCACGCCGGTTGCCGAGAATCCGAAGTACCCGCCGCTACGGATCACCGCCGACTACGTCGACCGCGTGGAGACGTGGTGTGACGAGTACAACGAGCAGCTGCCGCCGCTCAACTCATTCATCCTGCCGGGCGGGTCACCGCTGTCGGCATTGCTGCACGTGGCCCGCACCGCGGTGCGCCGCGCCGAGCGCTCCGCCTGGGCTGCGCTCGACACCTACCCGGATGGGGTGTCGGTGCTGCCGGCGAAGTATCTGAATCGCTTGTCGGACTTGATGTTTGTGTTGTGCCGAGTGGCAAATGCCGATGGTGATGTGCTCTGGAAGCCCGGCGGCGACCGCACCGATCGCCCCGAAAAGTAGTCGGCGCCAACGGCGTCCGCTTCCTCAGTAGCTTTGACGCCGGGCCCGCGGCGACGGGCGTGCCTCCAGCCATGATAGGAAGGCGGTCCGTGCGCCGCGGTCCAGCGCTATCTCGAAGCCGGCCCGACGGTCCTGCAGGACATCGCACAGTTCGAGCACCACGATCTCATCAGTCATGATGTCGAATTCATCGCCGCGGGGTGCACGGCGGGACACCACATCCACACCACGTCGACTGAGCCGCCGATCCGGCCACAACCGCACGCTGGAAAGACGGTAGAAAGCCGCTTCACCGCCCCGGTAGCGGACCACGCCGTGACGCCAGCCATGGCCACCGACCGCGGGAAGGTCGCGCATGATCGCGGCCGTACCGCCTTGACGCAGCTTCCACAGCCGATAACTCAGCGCCACCACAGCGCCGAGGAGAACGGCGACGAGCACGACCATAAAGATCATGGGCGTGCTCATCGGTTCACGTCTTTTAGTCGATCACACCTAGGGCGCGCAGCCTGGCCCGCCCCCGTGCAGCCATCTTGGGGTCAGTGGACTGAGACTCGTGCCGTGCGGACGCCTCGTCGATCTCTGACGTGAAGTCGACGGCCTCAGCCAAGATGCTGACACCCTCTTCGGTCACCGACAGGAAGCCGCCGTGCACGGCGAGCCGCAGCTCGTCCTCTTCGACCCGGTCCACCCGCACCATGGCGTCGTCGACGAGCTCGGCAACCACCGGGATGTGTCCCGGCAGGATGCCGATCTCACCGACGGTGGTCCGGGTGAAGATGAACGTGGCCTTTCCCGACCACACCTTGCGATCGACCGCGACGATGTCGACGTCAAGCTCTGCCATTACCCACCGCCTTTCGCCTTGGTAGGACGCTCTTCGCGCGAGCGCTCATCGCCCAGAACACACCCGGTCACAGCTTGGCGCCGAGGCTCTCGGCCTTCTTGGCCAGGTCGTCGAGACCACCGATCAGGAAGAACGCCTGCTCGGGCAGGTGGTCGAAGTCACCCTTGGTCAACCGGTCGAAGGCCTCGATGGTCTCCTTCAGCGGCACCGTCGAGCCCGGCTGGCCGGTGAACTGCTCGGCGGCCATCATGTTCTGGCTCAGGAACCGCTCGATACGCCGTGCCCGGCCGACCAGCTGCTTGTCCTCTTCGGAGAGCTCGTCGATACCGAGGATGGCGATGATGTCCTGCAGGTCCTTGTAACGCTGCAGGACCCGGATGACCTCCTGGGCGACCCGGTAGTGGTCTTCGCCGACGATAGCCGGGTCCAGGATGGTCGAGCTGGAGGCCAGCGGGTCCACCGCCGGGAAGATGCCCTTGGAGAACACCGCACGGCTCAGCTCGGTGGTCGCGTCCAAGTGCGCGAACGTAGTCGCCGGAGCCGGGTCGGTGTAGTCGTCGGCGGGCACGTACACGGCCTGCATCGAGGTGATAGACCGACCCCGGGTCGAGGTGATCCGCTCCTGCAGCTCACCCATCTCGTCGGCCAGCGTGGGCTGGTAACCCACGGCCGAAGGCATGCGGCCCAGCAGGGTCGAAACCTCGGAGCCGGCCTGGGTGAACCGGAAGATGTTGTCGATGAACAGCAGCACGTCCTGGCCCGCCTCGTCGCGGAACCACTCGGCCATGGTCAGGGCCGACAGCGCCACGCGCATACGAGTGCCCGGCGGCTCGTCCATCTGGCCGAACACCAAGGCGGTGTCCTTAAGCACGTTGGCGTCCTCGAGCTCGACCCACAGGTCGTTGCCCTCACGGGTGCGCTCCCCGACGCCGGCGAACACCGAGGTGCCACCGAAGTTGCGGGCGATACGGTTGATCATCTCCTGGATGAGCACGGTCTTGCCCACGCCGGCACCACCGAACAGGGCGATCTTGCCGCCACGCACGTACGGGGTGAGCAGGTCGACGACCTTTAGGCCGGTCTCGAGCATCTCGGTGCGCGGTTCCAGCTCGTTGAAGGCCGGGGGCTTCCGGTGGATGCCCCAGTGCTCGAAGTCCTCGCCGTAGCCCGGCTTGTCGAGGCAGTGCCCGAGGGCGTTGAACACGTGACCCTTGACCTCGTGCCCCACCGGCACCGAGATCGCGGCGCCGGTGTCGGTGACCGCGGTGCCACGCACCAGGCCGTCGGTGGGCTGCATCGAAATGGTGCGGACCAGGTTGTCACCCAGGTGCTGGGCGACCTCGAGGGTCAGCGTCTTGGCCAGCTCCGAGAAGGAGATCTCCGCGTGCAGAGCGTTGAACAGCTCCGGCACCGCGCCCCGGGGGAACTCGACGTCGACGACGGGGCCGGTTACGCGCACCACGCGGCCGGCGGTTGTCTTGTCAGCGGTAACAGTCATTATCTTCTTCGCTTCCTAGTACTTACCGGGGGGCTTACCGAGAGGCGTCGGCGAGGGCATTCGCACCGCCAACGATTTCGCTGATTTCCTGGGTGATCTGAGCCTGGCGCTCGCGGTTGGCCTCGAGGGTCAACGCCTTGATCAAGTCGTCGGCGTTGTCGGTCGCCGACTTCATCGCGCGCTGGCGCGAAGCCAGCTCCGAGGCCGCCGAGTCGAGCAGCGCGGCATACAC
>NZ_JBYCLD010000003.1:0-2720 GCF_057473725.1 Mycobacterium sp. TH-M11
TGAAGGGCGAGAAGCGGTCCGGTATGCGGGTGCACGCCCGGACCGGGCTGCCGTGCCCGGTCTGCGGCGACACAGTGTGCGAAGTGTCGTTCGCCGACAAGTCGTTTCAGTACTGCCCGACGTGTCAGACCGGCGGCAAGGTGCTGGCCGACCGGCGGATGTCGCGTCTGCTGAAATGAGCGGATGACTCGACAGAAGATCCTCATCACCGGCGCCAGTTCCGGACTGGGCGCCGGGATGGCTCGCGCGTTCGCCGCCAAGGGCCGCGACGTCGCGCTGTGCGCCCGTCGTACCGAACGGCTGGAAGAACTCAAAACCGAACTCGCGCAAAGCTATCCGGACGTCAAAGTCGCGGTAGCCGCCCTGGACGTCAACGACCACGACCAGGTGCCGAAAGTATTCGCGGAGCTGGCCGACGCGCTGGGCGGCATCGACCGGGTGATCGTCAACGCCGGCATCGGCAAGGGCGCAAGATTGGGGTCCGGCAAACTCTGGGCCAACAAGGCAACCATCGAAACCAACCTGGTCGCGGCCCTGGTGCAAATCGAAACCGCGCTGGAGATGTTCACGGCGCAGGGGTCGGGGCACTTGGTGCTGATCTCCTCGGTGATGGGCGCCAAGGGCGTCCCCGGCGTGAAGGCGGCCTACGCGGCCAGCAAAGCCGGCCTGAGTTCACTGGGCGAATCTTTGCGCGCCGAATACGGCAAAGGCCCGATCGTGGTGTCGGTGATGGAGCCCGGCTACATCGAGTCGGAGATGACGGCCAAATCCCAGAGCACGATGTTCATGGTGGACAACGAAACCGGCGTCAGGGCATTGGTCGCTGCGATTGAGCGCGAACCGGGCCGGGCGGCTGTGCCGTGGTGGCCGTGGGGACCGATGGTGCAACTGATGCGGGTGATGCCGGTGTCGCTGGCCAAGCGGTTCGCGTAATTCATCGAACGTGCAACCAGTGCGATATTTTCCGCAGGATTTCGAACTGAGTGCACGTTCGGCGACGAGCTAGTCCGCTCGGCCGCGCTCTGCGCGGTAGCGCCGCACCAGAGCGTCGGTCGAACTGTCGGACTGCTTGGGTGGAGAATCGTCCCCGGTGAGTACCGGCAACAGCGCCTTGGCCTGCGTCTTGCCCAATTCGACGCCCCACTGGTCGAAGGAATCGATGCCCCAGATCACGCCCTCGGTGAAGACCTGATGCTCGTAGAGCGCGACCAACTGGCCCAGCACCGACGGGGTCAGCCGGGTGGCCAGGATGGACGTCGTCGGCCGGTTGCCCGGCATGACTTTGTGCGGCACAACATCTTCCGATGTACCTTCGGCGGCGATCTCCTCTGCCGTCTTGCCGAACGCCAGCACCTGGGTTTGGGCGAAGAAGTTGCTCATCAGCAGGTCGTGCATGCTGCCGGTGCCGTCGGCGGTTGGCAGGTCGTCGGTGGGCTGGCTGAAGCCGATGAAATCGGCCGGCACCAGTCGGGTGCCCTGGTGTAGCAGTTGGTAGAAGGCGTGCTGGCCGTTGGTTCCCGGCTCGCCCCAGAAGATTTCGCCGGTGTCGGTAGTGACCGGGCTGCCGTCGGCACGCGTCGACTTGCCGTTGGATTCCATCGTCAACTGTTGCAGATACGCCGCGAAGCGGGCCATGTCGTTGGAGTACGGCAACACCGCGCGTGACTGTGCGCCGAAGAAGTCCGAGTACCACAACCCGATCAGGCCGAGCAGTACCGGAGCGTTGGACTCCAGTGGCGCGATGCGGAAGTGCTCGTCGACGAGGTGGAATCCGGACAGGAAGTCGGCGAATGCCTCCCGGCCGATCGCCGCCATCACCGAGAGCCCGATCGCCGAGTCGACCGAGTAGCGACCGCCGACCCAATCCCAGAAGCCGAACATGTTGGCGGTGTCGATGCCGAACTCGTCGACTTTCTCCTTGTTGGTCGAGACAGCCACGAAATGCTTGGCCACCGCCTCGTCGCCGAGCGCGTCGGTCAGCCAGCGCCGCGCCGCAGTGGCGTTGGTCAGCGTCTCCAGCGTGGTGAAGGTCTTGGAGGCGACGATGAAAAGCGTTGTGGCCGGGTCCAAGTCGGCCAGCTTGGCGATCAGGTCGGCGGGGTCGACGTTGGACACGACACGCGCCGACACGCCGGCGTCGGCGTAGTGCCGCAACGCCTGGTACACCATCACCGGGCCGAGGTCCGAGCCGCCGATCCCGATGTTGACGACGGTGCAGATTCGCTTGCCGGTGGCCCCGGTCCATTCGCCGCTGCGCAGCCGGTCGGTGAAATCGCCCATCTTGTCCAGCACGTCGTGGACATCGGCGACCACGTTCTGCCCGTCGACGGTCAAGGTCGCGTCGCGCGGCAGCCGCAGCGCGGTGTGCAGCACGGCGCGGTCTTCGGAGACGTTGATGTGGGTTCCGTCGAACATCGCGTCTCGGTGCTGTTCGAGGTGGGCCGCGTGGGCGAGGTCGATCAGCAGTTTCAGGGTGTCGCGGTTGATGCGGTGTTTGCTGTAATCGATGTACAGGTCGCCGACGGTGACGTTGAACTCGCGGCCGCGGTCGGGGTCCTCATCGAAGAACTCACGCAGGTGGGTGTCCCCGATCTCCCGCTGGTGTTGTTGCAGCGCACTCCACGCCGGGGTCGCCGAGATGTCGGGAATATTGTCAACCGCAGTCATACCTCGACATTAGTCAGGTCGCGACGGACGCCGCTGAAGTCGAGGTGAATGGG
>NZ_JBYCLD010000004.1:0-35521 GCF_057473725.1 Mycobacterium sp. TH-M11
ACCGGAGTCGCCATCAAAGTGGTGACGATGGCCACCAGCACCAGAATGGTGAACAGCGTCGGCGTGATGATCCCGGCGTCGAGCCCGATATTGAGCAGGATCAACTCGATGAGGCCGCGCGCATTCATCAACGCGCCCAACGCGACTGATTCGCGGGGCGGCACTTTCCAGAGTCGCGCCGCTAACGTGCACGCGAATCCCTTACCGGCAATCGAGAGCACGAGAATCCCCAGCGTTACCGCCCACAGCGCCGGGCTGTTCACCAGACCGATCTGCGTGTTCAGCCCCGAATAGACGAAGAACAGCGGCAGCAGAAAGGTCGTAACGAGTGGCTCGAGGTTGACGGTCAGGCGTTCTGCGAAAAAGCCGGACGGCATCGCGACGCCGAGAATGAAGGCGCCGAAGATGGCGTAGATCCCGATCGTGTCGGTGACCCAAGCGCACGCCATCAGCAGGATCAGGACCGTGCTCAATACTGGCGGAGAGACCGTTTGCCGACGTTCGGACATTGTGCCGAGCACACGAAATGCCTTGCGGCCAAATGTCAGAATCAGAGCTGCGTACAGAATTCCCCCGACAATCGCCGTGATCGCCACCGTGGCGCTTCCGCGGTGCATGGCAAGCACAGTGGCCAACAAACACCACGAAAACGCGTCGTCGGTCGCGCCGCACGCCAACGCGAGTGTGCCCAACGATGTTCCGGCAAGACCTCTTTCGTAGATGATTCGAGCGAGCATCGGGAAGGCGGTGGTCGCAATCGATGCGCCCAGGAACATCATCGCCATGACCGGCGTGACGCTGTGGTCGAAGTAGATGCCGCTCGACAGCAGGGGTGCCGCCACCAGCGCCCCCAACGCCAGCGGCACGAGGATGCCCGCTGCCGACACAGCGACCGCTGTGCCGACACGATGCTTGATGAGGTTCACGTCGAAGTTGAGCCCGACCAGGAACATGTAGAGCACCAACCCGATCTGGGCTGTCGTATAGAGCACGACATTGGCCGGGCCCGCCGGAAAAAGATGATGCTGCACGTCAGGCCATACCTGACCCAATAACGACGGCCCCAGCAGCACTCCGGCGATCATTTCGCCCACGACCGGCGCCTGGCCAAGTCGCTGCACAACGACGCCGGTGATGCGGCAGGCCACGAGAATGACCATCAACTCGAACATAAAGTGGACCGCTGTTGGTGCAGGCATGGGTGCTTCCTTGGGGGTTGGGCTGGGGTTGGCCCGACTCTTCGCTGCTCCGCTTGCCAGAGACCCAAATTAGTGTAGCTTCTTAAATGTTAAGTAACTGTCCTATCCGAACAGCGGGAGGGGACGTGTGGACCTACACGCACAGCTGTCACAGCTGACCCCGGAGGCACGGGCCGCGCTGGCGCAAAAGATCAAATCGCGGCTCGGCGGCGGAGTCGGCGGCCAATCGGAGCATGAGGTGGCGATCGTCGGAGGGGGAGTCGCAGCGCTCACCCTGGCGCTGGAACTACGCCGCGCCCGGCCCGGAACTCGATTGCTCATCGTCGACCCGCGCGCGCACCCGTTGCCGGAGATCACCCATACAGTCGGAGAGTCGACGGTTGAGATTTCGGCTCAATACCTGCGAGACCGCCTCGAACTAGCCGACCACCTCAGTACGGCTCAGATCCGAAAAATGGGTCTGCGGATGTTTTTCTCGCACGACGAAAACACCGACATCGCACAACGCATGGAGCTCGGGAGCCCCACCTTCGCACCTCAGGTCACCTATCAAATCGACCGCGGCCGACTGGAGAACGAACTCAACCGACGCTGCGCCTCTGAGGGGGTGGCAATCACTGCCGGCCGAGTCACATCCGTCGAACTCGGCGTCGACGGACATCCGCACACCCTGCACATTCAGCGTGGCGACGCCACGACGTCGACCACAGCCCGATGGGTGGTCGACGCCTCAGGTCGCAACCGGGCTCTGCCCCGCCAATTCGGACTCAAGCGCGCCAACGAACACCACTGCAATGCCGTCTGGATGCGGGTTGCCACTGAAATCGACATCGGCCAATGGAGCGACAAACCGGAATGGCAGGCGCGCCTCGTCGAGGGCGACCGGGCAATGTCGACCAATCATTTGATGGGCG
Organism: Mycobacterium sp. TH-M11; assembly: GCF_057473725.1. Classification (NCBI taxonomy): domain Bacteria; kingdom Bacillati; phylum Actinomycetota; class Actinomycetes; order Mycobacteriales; family Mycobacteriaceae; genus Mycobacterium; species Mycobacterium sp. TH-M11. Next base: position 2,114 of record NZ_JBYCLD010000004.1, read on the forward strand.
AAGGCTACTGGGTTTGGCTGATCCGGCTCGCGTCTGGATCGACCAGTGTCGGCATCGTCGCCGACCCCGCGTTCCACTCGTTCAGCGACTTCAACACCCTCGAAAAGGCGCAGGCGTGGCTTGCCGACCACGAACCGCAGTGCGCGGCCGTCATCGAGGGCAGCAAGCACCTGATCAAGGATTTCAGGGTCATGAAGAAGTACAGCCACGGGGCGACCAAAGTTTATGATGCACAAGCCCGTTGGTGTCTGACCGGTGACGCTGCAGTATTCCTCGACCCGCTGTACTCCTCGGGACTGGACCTCGTCGCGATCGGCAACGGGCTCATCACCGACCTGATCACCCGCGAACTCGACGGTGAAAGCGTCGTCGCACGCGCCGCTATCAACGACTCGCTGTTTCGATCATTGACCGACATGTGGCTCAATATCTACCGCGATCAGTACAAGCTCATGGGTTCGCCCGCAGTCATGACGGCAAAGGTCATCTGGGACGTCGCATATTACTGGGGATTCCTCGGGCTGATGTACAGCAACGACCGATTCATCAGTGTCGCTGACGATCCCGGAGTGGTGCCGCAACTGGAAGGCCTCATCGAGCTGAGCAACCGGATGCAAGAGTTCTTCCGGGAATGGGACGGTGTCGAAAGCGCCCGCCCTTCATCGCAATTCGTGGATATGTATTCAGCGCACAACTTCATGGTCACGCTACATAAAGCCATGATTGGGAAAGCGTCAGATTTCACCGCGCAATTCGATGCGAACGTGCTGCTGCTGCGCCAGCTTGCCGGCCAACTCATCGAGACCATCCTCACCGACAAGTGCCGCGATTTTTCCGATGACGTCATGCAGCAGGTGCAGGCATGGCAGCGCGATACCTTGCTGCGAGAACTCCGATCCACCTACCGTCAGCAGCAAGACGTCGACCCGCTCGGCCAGGAGTGGATTGTCCGATGCGCGCCCGAACTCGAATTCAGTTGAGAGGACGACAGATCCGACCACAAGGCGTGAGGTCGATGACGTGAGTACACTCGCCGGACAAGGCTCTCACGAGCCACTCGCAATCGTCGGGATCGGCTGCCACTTCCCGGGCGGCGCCCTGAATCCGGACCGCTATTGGGAATTGCTGCGCAACGAAATTGACGCGACCTGCGTCGTGCCTGAAAAACGCTGGAACGCCGACAAATTCTATGACCCGAACCCCCAGAAGGTCGGGAAGATGGCGACCCGTCGGGGCGGGTTCCTCAGCGAAATCGATCAATTCGATCCCCAGTTCTTCGGCATCTCACCTCGGGAGGCAAACTCGGTCGATCCGCAACAGCGACTTCTGCTGCGTACCACCTGGGAGGCATTGGAAGACGGCGGGATATCGGCCGACACTCTGGCCGGCACGGATGTCGGGGTCTTCGTCGGCGGGTTCACCCTGGACTATCAGCTTCTTCAAAACAAAGGGCGCAGCAGTCGCTACCGGTTCAAGACGCACTCCGCCACCGGAATGATGATGACGATGCTGGCCAATCGCATCTCGTTCACCTTCGACTTCCGCGGACCGAGCATGACCATCGACACTGCGTGCTCGAGTTCGCTCGTCGCGGTACATCTTGCGGCGCTGAGCATCTGGAACGGCGAGTGCGACCTGGCGCTCGCCGGCGGTGTCAACATCATGATCGGGCCCAACACGGCGATCGCGGAATCCAAGAGTGGTTTTCTGGCACCCGACGGCCGCTGCAAAGCCTTCGACCAGTCCGCCGACGGCTACGCACGAGGCGAAGGAGGCGCCGTCGTCGTCATCAAACCCTTGGCGCATGCCCTGCGAGACGGTGACGACATCTACGCGCAGATCCTCGGCACGGCGGTATCCCAGGACGGTCGCACCGACGGCATCACCGTACCGAGCGCGCAAGCTCAGCAAGCTGCCATCACGACGGCCTTGAGACGGGCCGGCGTCCACCCCAATGACATCGGCTACGTCGAGGCACATGGCACTGGAACGCCTGTCGGCGACCCGGTCGAGATCCAGGCTCTCGCGCACACACTCGCCTGCGAACGTCCGCCGGACAAGCCGCTGGTGATCGGATCGGTCAAAACGAACATCGGCCACCTAGAGGCCGGCGCCGGTGTCGCGGGACTGATCAAGGCGGCACTGGTGCTCAAGTATGGGTACATCCCGGCGAACTTGCATCTGGACAATCCCAGCGACCGAATTCCGTTGGCGGAGTTCAGTATCGATATTCCCCGCTCCGGGCGCCCGTTCCCGCACGCGACACGACGCCTGGCGGGGGTCAACTCGTTCGGCTTCGGCGGCACCAACGCCCATGTCGTGCTGTCCGAGCCACCGGCTGCGCCCAGCACCAACCGCGTCGACCAGCCCCCGGAGCTACCGCTGGCTGTGCTGCCGATCTCGGCGCGCAGCGAGGAAGCGCTGGTGGCAACGGCTCGTCAGTTGGCCGAACATGTGCAGGCGCATCCCGATCTGGCCCTGCGCGACCTTGGCTACACGCTCAGCCGGCGGCGCACCCATTTGAACTACCGGCGAACTCTCGTCGCGGACAGCATCATCGATGCACAACGGCAACTCCGGGCACTGGCCGAAGGCGGACCGATCACAACGAACCGCACCAACTCGGCGGCCACCAAACTCGCCTTCGTCTGCACCGGCATGGGCCCGCAGTGGTGGAAGATGTGCCGGGGTTTGCTGGATGTCTATCCCGTGTTCACCGAAAGCATCCTGCGTAGCGACCGCGAACTGTCCCGCTACGCGCAATGGTCGCTGGTCGATGAGCTTCGCGCTGATGAAGCCGATTCTCGGATGACCGAGACCGAGGTGGCCCAGCCTGCCAACTTCGCCATCCAGATCGCGCTCGCCGCGCAGCTGGAGCATTTCGGGATCACCCCGGACGCGGTGATCGGTCACAGCGCCGGCGAAGTAGCCGCCCATCACCTTTCCGGGATTCTCACCTTTGAGCAAGCCGTTCACGTCAGCTATCACCGAAGTCGGCTGCAACAGCGCACCAGCGGGCTGGGTCGCATGCTCGCGGTCGGCCTCAGCGCCGAAGCGTTCATGCAGACGATCGACGGCCAAGCGCGAGACGCCATCGGCCGGCGCGTATCGATCGCCGCGATCAACGGTCCGTCTACGGTCACCATTGCCGGCGACAGTGACGTCCTCGACGAGATCGCGCGCCAACTCAATGACTCGCACGTCTTCAACCGGCTCCTTACCGGACGAGTGCCGTATCACACCCACTTCATGGATGCCATCAAAGAGGAGCTGATCAGCGCATTCCAGGACTTGACTCCTGGGTCGGCGTCGACGCCGCTGTACTCGACGGTCACCGGCGAACGGCTGGACCGATACGCCGACGCCGCCGCCTACTGGTGGCAGAACACCCGGGCGACCGTGCTTTTCGAGCCAGCTGTCCGCCGCATGCTCGACGACGGATACACCCATTTTGTCGAACTGGGCCCGCATCCCGTTCTCGCCGCATCGCTATTTGAAATAGCCTCGGCCGACAAGGCCGACGCCGTGGTCATGGCGACCCAGCGCCGCGAGGACGACGACGGTCGCACGCTGATGAATTGCGTTGGTGCGCTGCACTGCCACGGCCATCGGGTGGCGTGGGAAACGCTCTACCCGCAACAAGCGGCGCGTCTTGTCAAGCTTCCGTTGTACCCGTGGCAGTCCAAGCGCTACTGGAACGAAACCCAGGAAGCCGCCGAGGATCTGCACTATCACCCGGTGCATCCGTTACTGGGTCAACCAGTCAGCGGAGCTCACCCGACCTGGGAAATCGAGTTGAGCACCGCCACCACGCCGTTTCTCGCCGACCATCAGGTGCAGGGCAGCGTTGTGGTTCCCGGTGCGTTCTACATCGAAATGGCCTTGGCCGCAGCCGAAGCCACCTATGGATCCACTGACTTCAGTGTTGACAATCTCGCGCTGCTCCATGCAACGATCCTCAACGAAACCTGTGATCCCGTGCTGCGGACCACCCTGCACCGCGGCACTGGAACCCTCGAGTTCGCGGCGTTGACGGCCACAACGGGTGGCGACGTCACGTGGACGGTAACGGCGACGGCGGAACTCAACACCCTCGCGGGGCAACCCGAACCGATCACTAAGCCGCGAGATAGCAGCACCATCAACACTATTGACCGCAACGAATTTTACACCCGCGCCGAGTCCGTCGGGTTCAGCTACGGTGCGGCATTCCAAACCATTACCACCCTCGCCTCCGGCGACGGCTGGGCCACCGCGGAGATCGTGACACCCGAACCGATCGCCGACGACATCGGGTCCTACCGGTTCCACCCGGCACTCATCGACGGTGCGTTCCAAACACTCATCGGCACAGCGATTCTGGGGCGCGAGAGCGACGAAGACGGTTACCTTCCCACCAGGGTCCGGCGCAGCGCCATCTACCGCGACCCCGAACAACGCATGACCGCTCACGTCTCCGTGGTGTCGGTCACCAGGGACGAGATCGAAAGCGACATCACGCTCCTGAGCGAGGATGGGCAAACCCTGGCCGTCTTTACCGGCTTTACGCTGCAGGCGTTGAGTGCGTCGATGCAGATGTCGCCCGAGCGGATCGACAAGGGGCTCTACGAGATCGGGTGGATCGCGCGCCCAGCGCCAGTGAGCGCCGACACCGAGACGGCGACGTCACCGGACAACCTGTCTTGGTTGATATTCCTCGACAGCGCCGGCGTCGGGACGACATTGGCTGACCAACTGCGCCGCAGCGGCCAGCGTGTTCGGGCAGTCCTGCACCAGCCTGTCGCCGTGCTGACCAAGGTCGACGGTGGCTACGCACTGAACCCCGAGCAGCCCGAACACATCCATGAGCTGATCGCAACCCACCTTGCGAACGAGGGAGACCTCGCCGGCATCATCAACTGCTGGCCGCTCGACATCCACGCCGAGTCCGCGGGCTGTCACGCGGACACATCCAGCGAATCCAACTATCAGCTCGGTCTTTTCACGATTCTGCATCTCGCCAAAGCGCTCGCAGAACTCGACACCATTGCGCCACGGCTCTACCTACTGACCGGCAACGCACAGGCGGTCCTTGGCACCGAGTCACTTACCGTCGAACAGGCCGCCGTGTGGGGGCTCGGACGTGTGGTGGGTCACCAGGAGTTCGCCGACCGGTGGGGCGGACTGATCGACATCGACAACGCCGACGATCGCACCGAAACCGCGTCACGTATCTGCGCGCACATTCTCGCTGACGACGCCGAGGATCAGATTGCGATCCGCGGTCAGACGACGTTCGTCCCGCGTCTGCGCCCGACCACGGGCCTGACGCAAGCCTTCCCGACGAAGCTGACGCCCAACGCGACCTACGTCGTCACCGGTGGAGCCGGAGCCCTCGGTCGCATCGTGGCCACCTACCTGGCCGAGCGCGGTGCCCGTCATATTGCGCTGCTGTCCCGAAGCGAGATCCCGCCGCGAGATCAATGGTCGCTGCTACCCGAAGGTCACCGACACCACCAGACCATCAGCGTGATCCGCAAGATCGAGCATCTCGGCGCACAGGTGACTACAGCCAGCGTCGACATCACCGACTCCGATCAGGTGAACGGCTGGCTGAGTAGTCATATCCGCGACGGAGGCCGACCCGTCCGCGGGATCATTCACGCCGCAGGGACTGTCAACGATCGGCTCCTGCTGAACATGACCGAAGGCGACTTCACCGAAGTCATGGCGCCCAAGATCAGTGGCGCACGCGTGTTGCACAATGCCTTCCGCAGCAGCGATCTAGAGTTTTTCGTGATGTTCGGTTCGGCGGGATCGGTGATCGCCTCACCTGGTCAGGGCAACTATGCAGCCGCGAACGCGTTCCTCGACGCCTTCGCGCACTTCCGGCGTGCGCAGGGGCTACCGGCACTCACCATCGGCTGGGGTCCATGGTCGGTGGGAATGGTCGAAGAACTCAAACTGGAAAAGCTGTACGCGCAGCGGGGCATTGAGCTCATCACGCCCGCCGCCGGAACCCGAATCCTCGACAGGCTGATCAACCAGAAGGTATCCAACGTGGTCGCGATCAGTGCCGACTGGATGCGGGCCCGCCGCGCCGGGCACGGCGGTCAGCTGCCGCCGATGTTCTCCGAACTTGGCATGGCCGAAACATTGCGCGCCACCGATGATTCAGACTTGTCGATACTCGACGCCCTGTCGGGGTGCCCGAAAGCCGAGCGACTCGATATGGTCGTCGGCCACGTTCGACAGATCGTCGCCGCCGTGTTCGAGATCGCAGCCGCCGACATCAGCGCAGACGACCACCTCGACGACATCGGCCTCGACTCCTTGATGGCAATGGATTTCAGGCTCCGGATCAATGCGACGTTCGCGGTCGACCTGCCATTGCTCGAGCTGCTCCGGGGCGTCAGCGTGAATTCAGTGGCGGCCAGGATTCTCGACCAACTTCGTTTGGCAGACGCCGACCCAGCCGCGGCTACCGACGAGGCGCCAAAGCCCCCCGTGGCTGACGGCGATGTCGACCGATTGATCGAGCAGCTGTCTGAGGCCGAGCTACGGGACATGCTGGCCGAACTCGAGAAGCAGGGCGGGACATCGCCGTGAATCCTGCCGTGCACGTTCGTGGTTTGTCGAAGTCCTACCGACGACTGCACGCCGTGCGGGACGTGGACCTCGACGTCGGGTACGGCGAGGTATTCGCGATCCTCGGACCCAACGGGGCGGGCAAGTCGTCGACCATCGAGATCCTGGAAGGTCACCGCAAGCGGGATTCCGGACACGTCAGCGTGTTGGGCGAAGACCCCGGAACCGCAGGCCGAGGCTGGCGCGCCAAGATCGGCATCGTGCTGCAGGAGGTCAGCGACGCCGGCATGCTGACTGTCGAGGAAACGCTGCGGATGTTTGCGAAATGCTATGCCGCAGCGCGCCTCCCCGAGGAGGTGCTCGAACTCGTCGGGCTCGGCTCGGTGGCCGCATCGAAAGTGCGGACGCTGTCTGGCGGTCAGCGCCGTCGCCTCGATGTCGCCCTCGGCATCATCAACAAACCGACTTTGCTGTTTCTCGACGAACCGACGACCGGATTTGATCCTGAAGCGCGACTGCGCTTTTGGGACCTGATCCGACTCTTGGCCCGAGGCGGCACGACGATCCTGCTGACCACCCACTACCTCGAGGAAGCTGCAGCGCTGGCAGACCGTGTCGCGGTGATCGCCGCGGGCCGGGTCGTCGCAGTCGACTCCCCGCCGAATTTGATCCGGCACGTCAACTCAGCCGCGACGGTCCGGTGGCGAGTGGACGGCGAAATCCGCGAAGAGCGCACCGATCGTCCCACCGAATTGATCAGGCGACGCTCCACGGGCGGGACGGAGTTGATCGATTTGACGGTGTCTCGCCCCACGCTCGAAGACGCTTACCTGCAGTTGATCGGCATGCAGTGATGCACGACGAGCGCATGCTCGACGCCGTGGCGAGGCACCGGCGGGGCGCTCCGGCGGTGCCGCCTCTGCCGTCTCCTGTGCGCATCGGCCTGGCTCGGGTTGTCCCGGAACTCAAGATGTTCTACCGCCGGCCAGAGCAGGTGGTTCTGACTTTTTCACTGCCGGCGATCATCTGCATCCTGCTGGGTTCGATCTTCTCGGCCAGACTGCCCAGCGCCGAAACCAGCACCGGCGCCGTCATCGCGGCCAGCATGCTCGCCTACGGGATCTTGTCGACGTCGTTTATCAACCTGGGCATCAGCATCGCGGGCGACCGCGATACCGGCGCATTGCGGCGGCTCCGCGGAACGCCGACCACCGCGGTGTCGTATTTCATCGGCAAGATTTTTCTCGTCGCCATCGTCAGCCTTGCCGAGGCGGTCATTCTCCTGACGGTAGGGCTGCTGTTCTTCGACCTTCGGCTGCCGACAACGATTTTCGGCTGGTTTACGCTGAGCTGGGTATTTCTCCTGGGGATTGTCAGCTGCTCACTGCTGGGAATCTTCATCAGCAATCTGGCCAGCAACGCGGTCGCAGCCGCCGTGGTCACCAACGGTCCGGCGGTCGGCTTGCAGTTCGTGTCAGGGACCTACGTGCCGATCACCATGTTGCCGACGTGGATGTTGGTCGTGGGTTCTATTTTCCCGGTCAAGTGGATGGCTCAAGGGTTCCGGTCGGTGCTGTTGCCATCGAGAATGGCGGCCTTCGAGCCGGCCGGAAGCTGGGAGCACTGGCACATCTTCTTGGTGCTGACCGCGTGGACGATCGGTGGACTGGCCGCGTGCCTTGCGGTGTTCCGGTGGTCGGACCGCGACTGATCAGGGCCGGGCGGCCAGAATCCGTTCCGCCGTCCGCCGTCCGCTGACCAGTGCACCCTGGATCGAAGCCGTGTCGCGGTGGTCACCGCAGCACCACAGCCCGTCATCGATCTCAACTGGCCGACGGACTTGCAGCGGCGCCGGCTGGGCCGGCAGCGCGTGTCGAATCATGCTGCGCGTCAACAGCGTCCATGCCCGTGGGTCGGCTCCCAAGATGTCGGCCGCGTGGCGCCGGGTCGCCGATTCCGGCGGTGCCGCACCGTCGGCGCCCAGCAGCGCAGACGCCGCGATCAGATGCCGGCCCGCCGGGGCATAGCTCGGCGCGGCGGTACTGATGACCGCGGTGTTCAGCACCGGCCCCGGCGGGTCGCGTCGTGCGTCGACCCACAACGTCGGTCGCGCGGTGGGCACTTCGTCGGCGGACCACCAGTCGGTGACGACGCCGTGAGTGACCGGTGGAGGCGTATCGGTCAGCTCGGCGGCGGTCAGGGGATCGGTCGCCACCACGACATCGGTTGCGCGGACGCTGCCCGCTACGCCCCACACGAGCCAGCCCGCCCCGGCACGCTCGATGCGAGGCACCTTCTGGCTCAACGTAATCCGTCCGCGCAGTGGTTGGGCCATCAACCGCGGCAGAGCCTGCATACCCGCCGCCGGCAGCGCGGGAACACCGAGCACGAACATCCGGGCCAACAGCAGCGAGAATGCGTTGGAGGCGCTGCCGGCATCGTCCAGCAGCACGCCGGCCAGAAAGCGGTCGACGACGCGGCGCACCTCGCCATGTACGCCCGCCTTGTCCAGCGCTGCTTTCAGCGTGATGTCGCGGTCGGCATGAGATATCAGGGCGCGGGGGCGCAGCGCGGGAAGTGCCCACCGCAAGATCGCCACGATGTCAGCCGGCCGAACCGCCCCCGAACCCAACATCTTCGGAACACATCGGGGTTCGCGCAGGGGATGGACCAGGACGGCTGAACCGGATTCGCGGCGCACGGCAACCCCCGCGGCGAATGGTCGCAGGTCGAGCGCGGAGAGGTCGACGGCCCGCCGCAGCTCCGGATAGGCGGGATTGAGCACCTGGAAGCCCCGATCACAGCGGAAGCCGCCGATCGTGTCAGTGCGGACCCGACCGCCGACGTCGTCGTGTTGCTCCCACACCTGGACGTCGCGGCCCGCTGACGCGAGAACGTTGGCGCACCGTAAGCCGGCCAAGCCGGCGCCGATCACCACCACGTCGGCACGATCTTCGGCCATCGCTTTCCCACCCTTCGGTCACGCTGGCTCGTCGAGAACACCCACATTGCCATGACAGCCGAACGGGCAACCCAGTGACCTGCGGCCATGCCCGGCTTGGATACCGACGAAAATGGGAACACCACAACACCGTGTGCGATCGTGGGGACGGCTGATCTGCGCAGTCGCGAGGCACCAGCGCTCGGGCTGAGCCCGACAGCGTGAGTTCAATAGGTAGTCGTCGGCAGAGCGGCGCTAACAGCTCGAGGGAGTGAGAGTGGTCTTCCGCGCAGACGAAGAGATCGGACGCGATCTCGCGGCTGTCGATTGGTCCGCGACTCCGCTCGGCCCGGTAGCGAGCTGGCCGCAAAGTCTGCGTACCGCAGTCAACATCTTGTTGTCGTCACGCTTCGCGATGTGGATGGCCTGGGGCCCGGAGCTGACTTTCTTTTGCAACGCGGCCTACCGGCGCGACACCCTTGGCAGCAAGTACCCGTGGGCGCTCGGACGCCCGGCCAGCGAAGTGTGGGCCGAAATCTGGGATGACATCGCTTCGCGCGTCGAACGCGTCATGTCTGCCGGCGAGTCGACATGGGATGAGGCGCTGATGCTACTGCTGAAGCGGTCGGGGTATCTCGAGGAGACCTACCACACGTTCTCCTACAGCCCGTTGCGCGACAACGACGCGAGCATAGTCGGCATGCTCTGTGTGGTCAGCGAGGAAACCGAGCGGATAATCGGTGAGCGCCGGATGGCAACCCTGCGCGATCTCGGTTCGGACTCCAGCGTGGTCCGAACCGAGCGCGAGATGCTGGACTTCGCGGCCGAGCAGGTGTCGCATAATCCGTTCGATTTACCGTTCACCCTCACCTACCTTTTTGGCGACGACGGCGACGCCCATCTCGCCGGGGTCAGTGGCATCACCATCGGACACGCCGCGGCGCCGCCGATCCTGCCGGTCGGCTGCAACTCTGCGCCGTGGCCGGTGGAGAAAGTCGCCCACGGCGAATCGGAGCTGGTGGCCCTCGACCCGTCGTTGGGGCTGCCGAGCGGTGCCTGGCGCGAACCCCCGGACAGCGCGCTGGTCGTGCCGCTGTTGCAGCCGGGTCGCCCACCATACGGCTTTCTAGTGGCGGGGCTGAATCGCCATCGATTGTTCGACGACGACTATCGCGGCTTCGTCGAACTGACCGCGGGTTACATCGCCGCCGGGGTGGGACGGGCGCGCAGCTACCATGCCCAGCAGCAGCGAGCCGAGGCGTTGGCCGAACTCGATCGGGCCAAAACCACCTTCTTTTCCAGCGTCAGCCACGAATTCCGGACCCCGCTCACTCTGATTCTCGGCCCGGTTAACGAATTGCTCGGCCAGCCAATAGGACTCGACCAGCGGGCCCGCCAGGAACTCGAACTCATCCAACGCAACGGGCTGCGTCTTGCCAAGCTGGTCAACACCTTGCTCGACTTCTCTCGCATTCAGGCGGGGCGCATGCAGGCGCACTTCGAGCCGGCGGACCTGTCGGCCCTGACCGCCGAACTCGCCAGCATCTTTCGTTCGGCGATCGATCGGGCGGGTCTGGCGTTCATCGTCGATTGCCCGCCGCTCGACCGATCGGTGTATCTCGACCGCGAGATGTGGGAGAAGGTCGTCCTCAACCTGCTCTCCAATGCGTTGAAATTCACCTTCGAAGGTTCAATCACCGTCCGAGTAGCGCGCGACGACACGAATGCGGTTGTCAGCGTCACCGATACCGGAATCGGAATCCCCGCAGCCGAGATGCCGCGTCTCTTCGAGCGTTTCCATCGCATCGAGACCGCGCAGGCCCGCTCGACCGAAGGCAGTGGAATCGGGCTGGCGCTGGTCAAAGAATTGGTCAACATGCACGGCGGCAGCATCGCTGCCGACAGCAAGGAGGGCGAGGGCACGACTTTCACGGTGAGTCTGCCGTTCGATGGTGCGCACCTGCTCGGCGACGAGCTCGGATCGCCGAGGACACCACACGCGACGCCGAGCGTCACCGCCGACCCCTATGTGCAGGAGTCGCTGCGCTGGATGCCCGCTGGTGCGGAAATGACCGCCCACTCCCATGCCACCACCACGGGCGTCACACCGGCCGAGGGGCACGGCGAGCCGGCACGGGTGCTCATCGCCGATGACAACGCCGACATGCGGGAATACCTGACCAATTTGCTCACAAACTCCGGCTACCGCGCGTTTGAGGCGGTCGACGGCGGGCAGGCGCTGGCGGCCATCCGGGCCGAGGTTCCCGACTTGGTGATCAGCGACGTCATGATGCCCGGCATGGACGGCCTGCAACTTCTTGCCGCGCTGCGTACCGAGCCGCGAACCGCTGCGATCCCGGTGCTGTTGCTGTCCGCGCGCGCCGGGCAGGAAGCATCGATCGAGGGTTTGCAGGCCGGTGCCGACGATTACCTCGTCAAACCGTTCGCCGCCGCCGAGCTGCTGGCACGAGTACGCGCCAATATCGAGTTGGCACGGCTGCGCAACCACCAATCACGTTGGCGCACAGCATTGGTCGATTCGCTACAAGAAGCATACTTTGTCTGCGATGAGCACGGCGCCGTGGTGGAAATCAACAACGCGTTCACCGAGATTCTCGGTTACGGGCCTGAACACCTTCCGTATCCGGCCAGTCATCCCTGGTGGCCCGATGCCGAGACCGACCCCGAGGCTCATGGTTTGGTCGAGGCGGCATTCGAACGGATGCTGGGCACCAGCCAAGGGGGCTTCACAGTACCGGTCAATCATTCTGACGGGCACAGAGTTTGGGTCGCGGCCACGTTCAACCATGCCGAAGATCCCGACACCGGACGCCAAGTCATGGTCGGCACCATGCGAGACGTCACCGCCGAGCGCTACCTGATACAGCGCCAAACCGCACTTTCCGCACTCAATCAACAACTGGCCCAAGCGGATACGGTTGAGACCGCCCTGAATGGGGCAGCGCAGGAGCTGCGTCGGGTGTGGAAGGCACGCCGCGTCCTGGTGGCGACCTTCGCGAGCAACGACGAGTCCGCCGCACCGGATTTGGTGTGCGCGGGAGAGCCGGTGGGGTGGACCGAACTGCTGCCGCGGGAGCGGCAGGTGATCGAGACGTTGCGCGACGCGGAGCTGCTGACCACCGTCGCCGAGGAACCGGGCGCGGCCGGCATCACGCTGCGCCACGTGCGCGGAGTGTCGGTCTTTTGGGTCGAGTTGGCCGAACACCGGCCGTTCACCGCCGAGGACCATACCCTGCTCACCGTGCTGGCGGGACGACTCGGTCAAGGCTTGCAACGCGTTTACGAGGTCGACGAGCAACGCGAAACCGCGGTGGCACTGCAGCATGCGATGCTCGGCCCGGCGCGGCTGCCGGGGGGGTTCGCGGTGCGGTACCACCCGGCGAGCCAGCCACTGCAGGTCGGCGGCGACTGGTACGACGTCGTCACCCTCGACGCCGACCGTGTTGCGCTGATCGTCGGGGACTGCGTCGGCCACGGGCTGGCCGCCGCGACCGTGATGGGTCAGCTGCGCAGCGCCTGCCGGGCCCTTCTGCTCGAGAAGTCCAGTCCGAGTGCGGTGCTCGCCGGCCTCGACCGGTTCGCCGCCCGGTTGGCCGGCGCCGACTGCACGACCGCATTCTGCGCTGTTCTCACCCCCTCGACCGGCGAACTCGTCTACTCCAGCGCCGGCCATCCACCGGCGATCATCGTGCACTCCGATGGCACGTCCCAGATGCTGGAAGGCGGCCAGGGCTTCCCCCTGACCATCCGGACGGACCGAGATCGGCCCGAGGCGCACATCACGATGCCGCCGCGTTCGACCCTGCTGCTCTACACCGACGGTTTGGTCGAGCGCCGCGGTGACCCCATCGAGAACGGAATGGCCCGTGCGGCTCAGCTGGTAGACGGCGGGGGCTCAAGCGAACTCGACGGGCTCGCCGACGAATTGATGTCGGGCCTCGAGCCCGCCGGCGGCTATTCCGACGATGTCGCCATACTGCTCTATCGACAGCCGGCCCCGTTGGAGATCGACTTCACCGCGGATGTCAAACACCTGGCGCCGAGCCGTGATGCTTTGCGACGCTGGCTGATCGAGGCCGGTGTCGAGCCCGACCAGGTCCAAGACATGCTCGTCGCCACCGGTGAAGCCGTCGCAAACGCCATCGAACACGGCCACCGCGATCGGCCCGACGGCGCCATCTCGCTACGAGCGACGGCCGTTGTCGACGGCCTGCACGTCAGCGTGACCGATAGCGGCGTGTGGAAGATTCCGCGGCAGGTGCCCAGCGAATACCGCGGTCTTGGCATCTCTCTCATGCGACATTTGGTGCAGGATTTGAGCATCCACTCCAACGACGCGGGTACGACCGTGCACATGTATGCGAGAATTACCTGATCATGACCCCGCTTTCGCTCAACACCGACCGTGGCGCCGACGGAACGCCCCGGGTGACTGCGGCGGGCGAGATCGACATCAGCAATATCCACATCTTCACCCAAGCGTTGACCACCGCGAGCGAGGGCAAACGCGGGCCGATCACCGTCGACATGAGCGCGGTCCAATATCTCGACAGTGCCGGGGTCAACGCGCTTTTCAAGCATGCCGACGAAATCGACCGGCTGCATCTCATCGTGAACCCGTCGCTGGTGCGTGTCCTGTCGATCACCCGCCTGAGCGAGATCGCCAGGGTCGAATCCGCGCCGGACCCCGACGGCGTCGACGACTAGCAGCGATCGGCGTTTGCCCTGAGGACGGTGCCGAGCCCGCCAGTCGTCATACTCAACGCGTGAACGCGGTTGTCGTGACGATCGGCCTGGCCATCGTCGAGCTCGGTGGGCTGGTCGCGCTCGGGGTGCTGCTGACTGTGTCTCGGCGTCAGCTCACCCAAGCGCGAACCGAGTTGGAGCGCAGCCGCCAAGCCCGCACCGGACGCCGGCGACGGCGACTGGGACTGGCGCCCTTCGCGATCAGGACAGCGTGGCGGACCGCCGACTCGCTGATGACCAAGGGCATCGGCGCCACATTCCGTAACTCGATCGAAGACCTGGCCGGCTGGGCGCAGGTCGAACGTCCCGATCTGGCGAGACTGACCGCGGACGGCGATGTGGTGATCGTCTTCTCCGACATCGAGGACTCCACGGCGCATAACGAAGAGCTCGGGGATCGGGACTGGGTGAAAGTCCTGGAGCGCCACAACCGGCTCATCGAAAAACTCGTCGCCGAGCACGGCGGACACGTGATCAAGACCCAGGGCGACGGGTTCATGATCGCGTTCGCCGACGCCGAACAGGCAGTGCTGTGCGGCGTCGAGATACAGCGTGCGCTGCTCGACAAAGCCGAGCAGTGGGGCGGGATCCGCGTCCGCATCGGCATCCATATCGGGCCTTCGGTACGGCGTGGGGACGACTTGTTCGGGCGCAATGTCGCAATGGCCGCCCGGATCGCCGGCCAAGCCGAAGGTGGCGAAATTTTGGTGAGCGATGCGGTCCGCGAGGCCGTCGCCGGTAGCGCCGGTTTCGATTTATGCCCGCCACGAGAGACGGAACTCAAAGGCCTGCAAGGTATTCACCGTCTCTACACGGTCAAAGTTCCCGACTGAACCATCACGGCCTGATTTCCACCTGATCGTCGGGGTTGAAGTAACGTTCGGTCCCGTCAGTGAACTTCACCGTGCACAGTTCCGGCAGGAAGCTGCCGTCCTGGGGGGCCAGCTCCGAGACCACGCGAGCCTTGACCCGCTTCCACGAGTCGTCGCCCTCGCCGTGTTCGCGGAGTTGATATCCGGGCATCCGGTTGGTGAGATCGACAGCCCGCATTTGGAGCACCTGGCGTGATGGCGTCGGCATACTTTCGATTCTGCCCAGCAATTCTTACAACCAGGTGACGACTAGGTTCTGACGGGCTGCGGATCCGACGGCCGCCGACGCACGAGGGTGGGCCACCAGAACCACGGCCCCAAAATGGCGAGGATGGACGGAACGACGAACGAGCGCACGATCAATGTGTCCAGTAGCAGACCGATACACACCGTCGAACCCACTTGGCCGATGGTTCGCAGATCGCTGATCAACATGGCCAACATCGTGAAAGCGAACACCAGACCCGCAGACGTCACGACACCGCCGGTACTGCCCAACGCCCGGATCAGCCCGGTGTTCAATCCGCCGTGCAACTCTTCCTTGACCCGGTTGATCAGCAGCAGGTTGTAGTCCGAACCTACCGCCACCAGGATGATGAATGTCAGCGGCAGGACCAGCCAATGCAGATGTAGGCCAATCAAGTGCTGCCACAGCAGGATCGACAGTCCGAACGCCCCCGCATAGGAGAATGCGACCGTCCCGGGAATAACCAAGGCCGCCACCAGACTTCGGGTGATGAACATCATGATCAAGAAGATCAACACGAAGGCGGCGATGGCGGCGATCAGCAAATCGGACATCGCGTATTCCTTGATGTCCTTGTCATTGGACCCGGAGCCGCCGATGTAGATCCGCGCGCCGGCCAAAGAAGTCTCTTTCAGAGCTGTCTTGATCGCGTCGGGGAATTGCTCGACGTGTTCCACACCTTCGGGTCCCATCGCGTTGCCCTCGTGGGTCACGATGAAGCGGGCGGCCTTGCCGTCGGGCGACATCATCAGCTTCATGCCGGCCTTGAGATCTTCGTTGTCGAAGGCCTCGTGTGGGATGTAGAAGTAGTCGTCGCTGCGCGATTTGTCGAAATCGTTGCCGACGTTGATCGAATCGTCGAATGTCTGCTCGGTCTGCAGCGACTGCAAGTCCGCCGATCCGAAGCTGTTGACCAGCTTCGCCTTCAACTGTTCGGTGTCGTCGGCGGTGGCTTTCAGTTGCGCAATGATCTTGGGGAACGTCTCGTCCACCACGGCCAGCGAGATCCGGGCGTACTTGATGTCTTCGGCGAGGTGGTCGATCTGATCGACCGTTGCGAACACCGATCGAAACGTCCAACAGATCGGTATGTCGAAACAATGCTTCTCCCAGAAGAAATAGCTCTTGATCGGCCGGAAGAAGTCGTCGAGATTGGAGACGTTGTCGTTGATGTCGTTGCTGACCCTTTCCAGATCCTCGACGGTCAAGACTGTCTGGTGAAGCTCGTCGGAGACTCTCTGGAAAAAGCCGATCTCTTTGCGCAGCACCGCAACCGAGTCGGCCTGAATCTGCGCCTGCTCGTCGGTGTTGATGTTCTGTTCCTTGTTGAACGGCAACTGCTGACCGTTGCCGCTGCCCTGGGTTGTGAACAAGTAGGGGATCGACGCGTGCTCGAGAGGTCGGCCGAGGGGCCGGGTCATGCCCTGCACCATCGCCACCCCGTGCAGGCGAATCAATGCCTTCGCGACCCGGTCGAGTGAGATGAAGTCGGCCGAATTGCGCATGTCGTGGTCGGTCTCCACCATGAGCATCTCGGAGAACAGTTTGCTCTTGGGGAAGTGCCGGTCGGCGGCCTGGAAACCCAGGTTGGCCGGCGCGTCTTGCGGCTGGTACTGCCGGTCGTCGTAGTTCTGTCGGTAGCTCGGTACGAAGATCGCACCCAGCATCACGATGGCCGAACTGGCCACCAGGATCGGCACCGGCCAGCGAACCACACTCGCCCCGATCCGTCGGTACAGGTGCGCCTTGACCTGCCGCCTCGGGTCGAACATGCCGAAGAGGCTGCCGACGGTCAACACGGCCGGGCCGAGCGTCATCGCCGCGGCGATCGTGAACAACATCGTGATCGCCACGGCCGGGCCCATGGTGTGGAAGTAGTTCAGCCGCGCGAACGTCAGGCAGTAGCATGCGCCGGCGATGGTGAGGCCGGAGCCGACGACGATGGGCAAGACGCCCTTGTACGCGGTGTAGAACGCATCTTCACGGCTTTCACCCGCTAAACGGGCCTCGTGATAGCGGCCCATCAGGAAGATGCCGTAGTCGGTTCCCGCTCCCAGGGTCAGTGCGATGACGATGTTCACCGCGAACGAGGACAGCTCGATCCATCCCAGATGCCCGAGCGTAGAGATCAGCCCTTTGGCGAAAAGCATTTCGATGAGGACGCCGAGCAACACCGGCAACAGCGTGGGCGGCGAACGATACACGATCAGCAACATGACCAGGATGAGGATGATGGTCACGATCGTGACGTTGTTCAGGCTGGCGTTGGCGATGCTCAGCGTGTCTGACGCCAAGGGCGCGGCACCGCTGACGAAGACCTTGAGTCCAGCCGGCGGCGGATCCTTTTTGATGATTTCCCGGACGGCGTCCACCGAGGCATTAGCCTCGATCTGGCCGATGTCACCGGCAAGGCGCAGCAGCACGTAGCTGGACTTGCCGTCGACGCTCTGCGCCCCAGCCGCGGTGAATGGTTTGCCCCACAGGTCCATCACGTACTGCACGTGCTTGGTGTCGTGCTGGAGGCGCTGCATCAGATCGTCGTAGTAGTGGTGATCCTGTTCGCCCAGTTTCCGGTTCGGCGTTTCGAACACGACCATCGTCAGGTTGGTCGAATTGGACTCGTGGAACTTCTCGCCGATGTGCAGAAGCGCGCGCTGCGACGGCGCATAGTGCGGAACCATCGGGCCGGCGAGTTCTTCGGCGACGTCCTCCACCTTGGGCGTGAAGGCCGTCATCGTGACCGAGCAGAAGCCCCAGAAGAAGATGATCGGTATCGCGAATCTGCGAACCATCCGGGGAAGAAACGGGCGCTTAACCCGATGGTCGTCGAAGCGATGCTCGCTCATGCGGACTTCACCCTGCATTCGACGTCGGCATCCGGATGGTCGGATTTTTGCTCGTCACGGACGATGCCGTCCACCAGCATGCGACACCCCACCTGACCGCCATGGACGTGCACCGAGATAGCGCCGGATGCCACCGTCAGCGTGGTGCTTTCGATGTGAGACCAGGGCAGCGTCGTGATGTCGACTTGGTGGGGATGCCCGTCTATGTCGACATAGACCAGCGTCCCGCCCTTGCCGACGGAGCCGAACACCTCATAGGTCAGCCGCTTGACGTTGAATTCCTCGGGTGCTTGCGGACCGTTGACCGTGATTACCGGCTCCGGTTCGGAGAATTGGTGCACCTTGTACATGCCGACCAGACCAACGCCGACAGCGATGACGGTAACCAGCGGCATCCAGAATCGTGCCAAGAACCTTCGCGCGTTTGGACGAGGGCTCACTCGATCACCCTTTCGCAACGCCTTCCCCGAATCTTGTGCCGGCCCGACTCCCACAGTCGGTCCGATATATCACCAAAATTGATATGCGGCCGTCGTGACGTTACCGGTACAGAACGGCAGCGACTACAACTTGGGGAACGTTATCACCTGCCCGCACCAGCGGCAGCACGGACGACCGGATGCCTCAGGCGACGACTTCGACGGTTCTCAGACGGCCCTTGAGTCGCTTGGCGCGAAGGAGTTGGATCGCCAGATTTGTTGAGGTGAGCATCGGAATCACACCGATGAACGTCCGCTCCGAGGGGGTCGCTCCGTGCAAGTATTCGAGACACCCGAAGACGTAGTAGGTGGAAAGCGCGAAGAGGGTGAACGGGATGCAGAACGCCATGGGATTGCCGCGGATCGCCACGATGCGCTGCGCATATTCGAACTCCGCGGCAGTCATCGGTTCGCGTTTGCGCAATTTTTTGATGACGCGCGGTGCGGCGCCGATCTCCTCGCTGAACGGCAGCTTCGGTTCACCCTCCAACCGCCGCGCGTAGGCGGTTCCGATGCTCAGCAGCAGCAAGGCCACCGCCAAGGCGGCCAACGCCAGCAGACTCCAGAAATACGTACTCATTCCCCATGTGCCCACACCCGACTCCTTTGCCTCGCCAATCGAAACCTAACACCGTCAGCGGCATCCGGCGCATCCGTCGCGGCTGCAAGACTGACGCGTATGCACGCCATCGGTTACCGTGTGCGCAACGCCGGCCAGACGCTCCTTGGCGTTTGGGGATCTACCGCCCCGGTATCGAGAACGTCGCGGCGCGTTGGGAACTCGACGTC
Source organism: Mycobacterium sp. TH-M11 (assembly GCF_057473725.1). Taxonomy (NCBI): domain Bacteria; kingdom Bacillati; phylum Actinomycetota; class Actinomycetes; order Mycobacteriales; family Mycobacteriaceae; genus Mycobacterium; species Mycobacterium sp. TH-M11. The sequence goes on from NZ_JBYCLD010000004.1 coordinate 21,622, forward strand.
CAGCAGCAGGCCGCGTCCGATCCGGCCAGACCGGTCTGGTGACCATCCCTGAGATCCGACGAGAACGGAGCAATATGAGCGACGGTGTGCACACCACAATCATCGAGACCCGTGTGCCGGCACGTCTGGACCGCCTGCCATGGTCGCGGTTTCACTGGCGCGTGGTCATCGGCCTCGGCGGGGTGTGGGTGTTGGATGGCCTCGAGGTGACGATGGTCGGCAACGTGTCGTCTCGCCTGACCGAGCACGGCAGCGGTATCGCGCTCACTCCCGCCGACATCGGCACTTCGGCCGCGTTCTACATTGCCGGAGCCTGCTTGGGCGCGTTGTTCTTTGGCCACTTGACCGATCGGTTCGGTCGGCGCAATCTGTTCATCCTGACCCTCGCGGTGTACCTGGCCGCGACTGTGGCAACGGCGTTCGCGTTCGCGCCGTGGTACTTCTTTGTGACCCGCTTCTTCACCGGCGCCGGCATCGGCGGCGAATACGCGGCCATCAATTCGGCAATCGACGAGTTGATTCCCGCGCGAGTGCGCGGCCGCGTGGATCTCGTGATCAACGGGACGTACTGGCTGGGGTCGGCCGCCGGAGCGGGCGGTGCGCTGCTGCTTCTGGACACCTCCAACTTCCCGGCCGACGTCGGCTGGCGACTCGCGTTCGGTATCGGCGCGATCTTCGGCATATTCGTCCTGCTCGTCCGGCGCAACGTGCCGGAAAGCCCCCGCTGGCTGTTCATCCACGGACGCAACCAGGAAGCGGAGCGCATCGTCGGTGACATCGAAGCGGACGTCCAGCGGCAGACCGGTCGGCCGCTACCGGAACCACCCGGCCGCCCACTGAAAATTCGCCAGCGCGAGACGATTTCGTTCGTCGAGATCGCCAAAGTGGCGTTCCTGCTCTACCCGAGACGAGCCGTCCTCGGACTGGCGTTGTTCATCGGCCAAGCGTTTCTCTACAACGGTGTCACGTTCAACCTCGGCACGCTGCTCAGCGGGTTCTACGGTGTGAGCCCGGCGAAGGTGCCGCAGTTCTACGTGCTGTGGGCGCTGAGCAACTTCTTCGGGCCGCTGGTGCTCGGACGACTCTTCGACACCATCGGCCGCAAGCCGATGATCACCATGTCCTACCTCGGTTCGGCGGTGGTGGCCGTCGTCCTCGCGGTTTTCTTCGTCACCAAGACCGGGGGAGTCTGGGGCTTCATCGCGGTGCTGGCCGCCACCTTCTTTTTGGCCTCCGCCGGCGCGAGTGCGGCCTATCTGACCGTCAGCGAGATCTTTCCGATGGAGACCAGAGCACTGGCGATCGCGTTCTTCTATGCCGTCGGCACCGCGATCGGCGGTATCAGCGGGCCGCTGCTGTTCGGTCAACTGATCGAGTCCGGCCAGCGCAGTCAGGTGATGTGGTCCTTCTTGATCGGTGCGGCCGTTATGGCGGCCGCCGGTTTGGTGGAGCTGTGGCTCGGTATCAACGCCGAACAACGTCCGCTCGAGGAGCTTGCGCTGCCGCTGACCGTGGCCGACGCAGAGCTCGACGACCATCGGAAAAACGGACTGGAAGACTTGGCGTAGCCAAGTCGTCGAGAAGCTGCGCAGGTCGCCCTGCCAAACCACCTGGCGCAGTAGTTAGTTAGTTCTCGCTGGAGACTGCTTCGTCGGCTGCGGCGCGGATCCGCTCCGACAATAGAAGCAGATCGTGTTCGCCGATCCCGTTCTGGAGCGTGTACGCGAGTTTCCGCAATTCGACGGCGCAACTGCGTAGTTCGTCTCCGAGCGGCGACTTAACCGGGATCATGAGTTTCTCCCTCGGTAGACCGATGAGTGTCGCAGATGCCATTGCCGCGCATTCGCATCGCCGGGCTTGGTGTGCCGGCGGGCGGAACCGACTTCAGTTCATCGAGCGCGGACACACGGCGAAGGTAAGCGCCGTCCCTGCGTGCGGCATGAACAAATCAGATGGACTCGCTGAGAAAAAGAAAGCGGAGCGAGTTCGACTCAACGCACTGGCGTCGCGAAAGAATCTGAGCATTGCTATGTTTCGCGGTTGCCTGGCTGCTCAAGTGCTAGCTTCGGATCCGTGGCTGAACACGGCGAACCACTGCGCATCGGCGTGCTGGGCGCGGCTCACATCGCCCCGTCTGCGCTCATCAACCCGGCGAAGGACAACCCCGAAGTGGTGGTGGCCGCGGTGGCCGCGCGCGACGGCGACCGAGCTCGGGCGTTTGCCGAGAAAAACGGCATCTCGCGAGTGCATGACAGCTACCAGGCGCTGGTCGCCGACCCCGACCTGGACGCGATCTACAATCCGCTTCCCAACGGCTTGCACGGCGCATGGACTCGGGCCGCGCTCGACGCCGGCAAGCATGTCCTGTGCGAAAAGCCGTTCACCGCCAACGCCGCCGAGGCACGTGAGATCGCCGACCTGGCGGCTAGGTCGAACCGCGTGGTGATGGAGGCTTTTCATTACCGCTATCACCCCCTGACGCTTCGAACCGAGCAGATCATCGCCTCAGGTGTCTTGGGCACCCTCAAGCGGGTGGAGGCCTCGCTGTGTTTCCCGCTTCCGAAGTTCTCCGACATCCGCTACAACTACGCGCTTGCCGGTGGCGCGCTGATGGACGCGGGCTGCTACGCCGTGCACATGGTCCGCACATTCGGCGGATCGACACCCGACGTGGTCTCGGCCCGGGCCAAACTGCATGACCCGCAGATTGACCGGGCGATGACGGCCGAGCTGGAGTTCGCCGAGGGGCACACCGGGCAGGTTCGCTGCTCGATGTGGTCGGTGCGCCTGCTCGAGATCAGCGCCCGAGTGATCGGCGAGCGAGGCGAGTTGTCGCTGTTCAACCCGGTGACGCCGCACCTCATTAACCGCCTCGCCATTCGCACACCCGAAGGCAGACGGGTCGAGCGCTTTTCGCGTCGTCCCTCCTACGCGTATCAACTCGACGCATTCGCCGCCGCGGTGTTACGAGGTGAACCAGTGAAAACCACGCCCGAGGATGCAATCGAGAACATGACCGTGATCGATGCGATCTACCGCGCCGCAAACCTGCCGCTTCGTCAGCCGAGCTGACAGACCGAGCATCAACGCGCCTCGGAGACTGCTCCCAGTCACATGGTGAAGTACTTAACAAACCTTGCTGGTCGTCAGCGATCCTGGCGTCAGTACCACCGCGATATGTATTGCGTCGCGCCGCGAATGCCGGCTCGCGCGCCCGCGGCGCAGAATGGGGCGAGATATGGACCTAAGTTGGCCGCGTACAGTCGACGCGGACATTGATGGGGCCGCGGCGGCGGGTGCCTGGGGCTCGTTTTCCGGTTTTGCCGGATCGCTTCCAGCGCCACCGCGTGAGCAGTCAGGGGAGGTAGATGACTACCAATCCCTTCGACGATGACAACGGCAGCTTCTATGTCTTGGTCAACGACGAGGAACAGCACAGCCTGTGGCCCAGCTTCGCCGACGTACCCGCCGGCTGGCGGGTAGTTCACGGCAAGGCGGACCGCGCCGCCTGCCTTGATTACATCGAAAGCCACTGGACTGATATTCGACCGAAGAGTCTGCGCGACAGGTTGGCCAAGAGCCAGGGGGACTGAACAGATCGAACGGCGCAAATCCCGGCCACGCAACCCTGGGGAGGTTTGCGAGTGAGTGGTCGCTGCTAGCGCAGGGCACCGGCACGTTGTGAGCCGGCGGCCGCCCGCTCGCTCGCTCGAGTTCACCGCAGACCAGAGTCCTTGGTCATATCATCGGGGGATGAGCACCGGCGGCCTTGACACCGTAGGTTCGCCGGCCTTCACCGACGAGGAATCGGCCCGATACCGCGCCGCAGGCTGGTGGTCGGACGTGACTTTGTCCGACGCAGTACGGGCCAACGCCCAGCAACACCTGGGCCGCGCCGCCTACATCGACCATGCCGGCGGATCGTTGACCTGGCCTGAATTCGACTCTGCGGCAACGGCGCTGGCCGAACACTTGACCGGCGTCGGTGTGCTGCCGGGTGATCGGATCGCGGTCTGGCACGGCGACTCCGCCGCCGTCCACGTGCTGTTCGTCGCGCTCGAACGATGCGGCGCCGTCGTCGTCGGCATCGGCGTGCGTGCCGGCAGCCGCGAGGTTGCAGCCATACTGCATAGCTCGCGGTCGAGAATGCTGATCGCCGATCGTCCACGCAGCCAGGGCGCGCAGCTGGCCGAATTCGGGTTGCCGATCCTGGAACTGATCCAAGACGACGGTGTTCCGCAACTGAACGTCGACGCCGCGCCTTCGGCATTGAGTTCCAAACGACCACTCGGCACCGACGACGTCTTCTTGATCAATTCGACCTCCGGCACGACGGGGCTGCCTAAATGCGTCGTCCACACCCAGAACCGCTGGTATTACTTCCACCAGAAGGCGGTCGCCAACGGGCAGCTGACACCCGACGACGTTTTCCTGCCGGTCATTCCGACGCCATTCGGGTTCGGCATCTGGACGAGTCATACCACGCCGATCTATCTGGGGTCGACCGCGGTGATCGTGGACCGATTCAGTCCGCGGGCGACCTGCGAGGCGATCGCTGAACACCGTGCCACCGTGTTGTGCTGCGTCAGCACACAGTTGACGATGCTGATGGCCGACCGCGCCTCGCGCGACTGCGACTTGAGTTCGCTGCGGGTCGTTTTCACCGGCGGCGAGGCATTGCCGTACCGTCCGGCAGAGGAATTTGAGAAGCTCACTGGCGCAAAGGTTTTACAGTTCTACGGATCGAATGAGACGGGCATCTTGAGCGCCACCACGCTGAATGACGGACAACGGCATCGGTTGCGGACGGCGGGCCGGATCGTTCCGGAGATGTCGGTTCGGCTTTTCGACGGCGACCTTGACGTCACCGACACCGGGCGCGGCCAGCCGGCATGCCGGGGGCCGGCGACCAGCCTCGGCTACCTCGGCGGCACCGACCACGACAAGCTGTTCACCGGCAACGGCTGGATGCGGATGGGCGACATCTGCGCGATAGACACCGACGGCTATTTGAGCGTCACCGGCCGCACCTCGGATTTCATCCTGCGCGGCGGCAAGAACATCAGCGCTGCCCAAGTCGAAGACGCCGCGACCTGCCATCCTGCGATTGCGGTCGCCGCGGCGGTGGCGATGCCGGATCCGGTCTTCGGTGAAAAGGTCTGTCTCTACGCCGAACTCGTCGATTCAAAGACTCTCGACCTACCGAGTCTGGTCGCTTTCCTTTTGGCGGCAGGGGTGTCGAAGGAGTTGCTACCCGAGCGACTCGTCGTCGTCGACGAACTACCTCGATCGTCGGGCGGCAAGGTCGCCAAAGGCTCTCTCCGCGAAGATCTTCAAGGCAGAATGGCGGCCCGACCGTGAGCACGCCTGAGCGTCGCCGTGGCGGCTTCGAAGTATGGGCGCCGTCGGTGGTTCCACCGATCGGCGTTGACCTTTCCGATCGGCAAGCGCTCGCAGTCGCCTTCCGCCATCTGGCCGGCATCGGTTTCGCCGAGAATCTGGCCGGCCACATCACCTGGCAACCCGAGGGACAAACCGACATGTTCGTCAACCCGTGGGGCCTGTGGTGGCAGGAGATCACCGCCTCGGACATCTGCGTGGTCGACGCCGACGCGAAGGTTGTCGACGGCCGTTGGGATGTCACGCCGGCGATTCACATCCACACCGAGTTGCACCGGGTCCGCGACGACGCACGGGTGGTCATCCACAATCACCCGTATTACGTCTGCGTCCTCGCTGCGCTGGGCAGACTTCCGGAATTGGTCCATCAGACCGGCGCACTGTTCCTCGACGACCTGTGTCTCGTGGATGCCTACGACGGCGAAATCGACAGTCCTACGCGCGCAGCTGATCTCGCGGCACGCATGGGCGGTGCGAACCTCACGATCTTGGCCAATCACGGAGTGATCGCCACCGGCCGCAACCTCGCCGAGGCGGTCTACCGAGCCGCATCCATCGAGCGAGTCTGCAAGCTGGCCTACGACGTGATGCTCACCGGCAAGGATCCGACGAGGATGAACTGGTCCGACATGGCGGGAATGCAGCGATCGCTCATCGAGCGTGCGGCCGAGGTGTACTGGTCGGGCGCGGCCCGCTTGACGATCAAAGCTGACCCGGCCGTGCTGAAGTGAGTGGATTGCGATGAAATCGATCGACGAACTGGCCGCGAATCTGAGCTTCACCACCGCCAAGACCGGCGACGACCGGTCGGTCACGTTTCTGCCCGATCCGCCCAGGGCGAAGCGCCGCTACACAATGATCTCGGTGGACGATCACATCGTCGAACCGCCGGACACCTTTACCGGCCGACTGCCGCGACGGTTCGCCGATCGGGCGCCGAAAGTGGTGGACACCGACGGAGGCGGGCAGACCTGGGTCTACGACGGCCGGGCATTGCCCAACGTCGGGTTCAACGCGGTCGTGGGGCGGCCGGTTTCCGAGTACGGTTTCGAACCGGTTCGATTCGACGAGATGCGCAGGGGCGCTTGGGATATCGACGAGCGCGTCAAGGACATGGACCTGAACGGCGTCTACGCATCGCTGAACTTCCCGTCGTTCCTGCCGGGCTTCGCCGGCCAGCGCCTGCAGCAGGTCACCAACGACCGTGACCTGGCGCTGGCCTCGGTGCGGGCCTGGAACGACTGGCACCACGAGGTGTGGGCGGGGTCGCACCCCGGCCGCATCATCCCCTGCCAGTTGCCGTGGCTATTGGATCCTGACCTCGGCGCACAACTGATCCGTGAGAACGCCGAGCGCGGCTTCCATGCGGTCACCTTCAGCGAAAATCCCTCGATGCTGGGGTTGCCGAGCATCCACTCCGGCCACTGGGACCCGGTGATGGCGGCGTGCGCCGAAACTGGGACCGTGGTGAACCTGCACATCGGTTCGTCGGGATCGTCACCGTCGACTACCGACGACGCGCCGCCGGATGTGCAGGGCGTGCTGTTTTTCGCCTACGCCATTTCAGCGGCGGTCGACTGGCTGTACTCCGGATTGCCGAGCAGGTTCCCCGACCTCAAAATATGCCTGTCCGAAGGCGGAATCGGTTGGGTGGCCGGACTGTTGGATCGCCTCGACCACATGCTGAGCTATCACGAGATGTACGGCACGTGGGCGGCACTGGGGGAGAGCCTGACTCCGGCCGAGGTGTTCACCCGCAACTTCTGGTTCTGCGCCGTGGAAGACAAATCCTCGTTCGTGCAGCACGACCGGATCGGGGCCGACAACATCATGCTGGAAGCCGATTACCCACACTGCGACTCGACATGGCCGCACACCCAGCAGACCGTGCACGAACAGATCGGCCACCTGCCGGCGCCGCTGATCCGAAAGTTCAGCTGGGAGAACGCCTCACGCCTGTACAGCCACCCCGTGCCAGTCGAGGTCCAGCAGAATCCGGATGCATTTTAGTCGCAGTCGCAACGTCAACTGCCCAGAGCTTTTTTAATCAATTCGTCTTGCTTTTGGCCGACATCGGCGACGAACTCCGGTGGCGCCAGCGCGAAGGAAGGCCCATCGAACTCCATCGTGACCAGTGCCTTGCCCTCGGTGAACACCAGTACGGTCACGCCCTTGGAGTGGTCCGGCGACAGCCCGCTGACCGTCGAACCTCCTGTCCCGACCTCCACGCGCAGCGATTTGGCGAGAAGGGTCTCGCGATGCGTGGCCTTGGCCGAATCGAGAGCGGTGGCGGCAGCATCTGTGTCCGGCAGGATCTCGATGGTGTCGATGATGGAGTGGCTGTGGTCTGCATCGGTGAACGTGACCGCCGCGCCCGGCTTACCGTTCGGATCTTTGACGGCCGGGCCGGCGGTAAAGGCGTCGGGGGCCTTGATGTCGCTGGCTTTGATCAGCAGGGTGGTGTAGTCGCTGATGGCGGGGTGCGGAGAGGTAGCCGATGCCGAAGACGTCGTTGATGGCTTCGAACCGCTGCTACAGCCGACAGCCGACGCACCCACCAGTGTCGCCGCGATTGCCGTCGTGGCGATCACCGGCGGCAGAATCCTCATCACACGAAACTCCTTTTCGCGTCGCTTAGCGCAAACCGTATCCCAGGGGCACGCGAACTGGCGATCGGTCGTCGGCTTCTGCGCTGCCGGGCGATATCGGCTATCTCGTCACGATGTCTTCGCGGGCGAACAAGCCACTGCCGGTGATGAGCGGCAGGTCTAATGTCGTCCTGATGCCGGGCGACGCCGCGATCACCGCCGGGATGGCGTTGACGATGCGCCCGGCGGCACCGGAGATGGCGGCTTGGTTGTGGTCGCCGAACCGACTGCTCGGAACAATGTCCACCGCATACGAGGGCTCGCCGGTGATCTCGACGCGGTAGGACCCGCCACCCGCAGCAGGCTGAGGTAAGTCGGGCCGCAGGTCAGGGCGCAACCGGGTGATGTGCTCGATGACGATCGCCGGGTGACCGTCGACCATGCCGCAGATCTCGAACTGCAGGACGGCGACGGTGCCTTTGGCCACGCGACCGACCGCGATGTCGAAATCCTCCGGCGCCGGCTCACGCTGGTAGGACTCGGCGATCTCGTCAACCTCGATGCCCAGGCCCGCCGCCAGCTGCCTGATCGCCGTTCCCCAGGCGATGCTGAGGACACCCGGCTGCAGCAGCATCGGAATCTCGTCCATCGGCCGAGCGAATCCCATGTAGCGCATCACTTCCGCGCCGTCGTACGACGCGTAGTCATGGATTTCCATGCAGCGCACCTGCTCGACGCGTTGACAGGTGCCGGCCAGCGCCAGCGGAATCAGGTCGTTGGCAAAGCCCGGATCGACACCACTGATGAACAGACTGGAATTACCCTGTTGGGCAGCGTCTTCCACCCGCTGGATGTATTTCTCCGGCAGCACACCCCAGGGGTATTGCAGCAACCCAGGTGACGAACCCACGACATTGATACCGGCGGCGAGAATCCGCATGACGTCGGCCATCGCGTCGGGCAGACGCGTGTCGCCCATCGCGCAATACACGATGCACTCCGGCTTGGCTGCGATCAGCGCGTCCAGGCTGTCGACCGCCGCGATTCCGGTGGATACGTCGAGGCCGGCGAGTTCACCGGCGTCTCTGCCGATCTTGTCCGGTGTCGATACGCACAGCCCGGTCAGCTCGAACTGCGGGTTGGCGATCAGTTCGGTGAGTGCCAGCCGACCGACGTTTCCGGTGGCGACGTGGGCGACTCGGATCGCCATAGCTTGTTCTCCATCCCTGCATGCGCGCGACAGACCGCACCCGAACGCTAGCCCACGCCGAACGCAGGCGCGACGAATCGCGCTCGGCGTCGTCGTCGCCCGCGAGCCAGTTCCGCGGCGAACCACGCCAGTAATGGCGAACTATTCAGCTACCGCACGTCGTTGGCGCGGTGGAAACGAACATGAGGTAGCCCAGCGGGCCGGGACCGCCAAGATTGAGCGCCGACGTCATTGCCGCTGCGGCCGCCTGCCGCACGGTCGAGACGCGCGGATCGATTCAGTTGCCGAAGCTGGTGTGTTGCGGCGCTGGGCCACCGGTTCCCAGGATGTGACTGGCCGCGAAATCGGCCCCCTGGGCGATCACGCTGCCGTCGTCGACGTAGCTGTTGTGGGCGGCGAAGTTCACCCCATCCGAGCACACCGGGTCTTCGACCGCGCAGACCTCGATGGTCTTCTGCTGATACTGCGGCCCGATCACCAGCGGCGGCTGGCCGAGAAAATTCATCGCCCGCACGTTCGGCGAGCCGAACAGCACCAACGCCGCAACGTGATTGGCCACGCCCGGATCCAGCGGCTTGGGGATCGACGCCGGATCCACGTCTTGCGGCACCGAGTCTGGAATGGCCGGCGACGTCACAAAGCCCGCTACCGCTGCGCCCTGCGAGTAGCCGCCGAGCACGATCTTGGTGTTGGGGCAGGTGGCGGCCTCGGATGTGACGTGCGCAATGGCATCCCGGATGCCATCGAGTCCGGTCGACCATTGATCGCTGGCCGGGTAGTTCACCGGGTAGACGTCCAACGACTTGCCGGGTAACCGGGCACGAAGGGCGTCGACAAAGGCCTGGCCGGTTGGCCCGACGCCCGGCTCCTCGCCGGTACCGCGCGCGAAGATGACTTGGGCATCCGGGCACTGCCGGGAGGAGGGAGCGGCGGAGGCCGGCGCCGTGGAGACTCCGAGCCCCCACACCGCGGCCACCGCTGCGCTGACGAGACAGGTGACTGGATACGCATTCATGACGCACAAGATTCCCACACGGATGTTCTTCCAAACTGAGAATTACCTGGGCATAGCCTGAGTGCGGATCTGGGCGATTGCGGGTATGCGGCGACGGTGGTGGTCCTGCTCGCCAGCGCTTGCCGCCAGTTGGTCACGGCGGCAGGATGTTTCGGTCCGGCTAGCTGATGCCGGCCGGCGCGTCAGCGGCGTTGACCAGCCTGACCTCCGGTGCGGCCGGCACATCATCGGCGAGGAACCAGCGGAAAGCGAGGTTGCCGCGGGGGTAGTCGAGCGTGGTCAGCGAGTTCGGATGGGTGGTCATACCTCGAGACAGCACGACAGTCACCGAGCCGTCGGAGTTGGGCACCGCGCTGTGGCCGTTGACCGAGCAACGTGCGTCGGCGACACCGTGGGTGGCCATGAACTGGTTCCAGACCACCAGGTTCCAAAATCTGCACCGTGGCGGGCGGTGGGTGATGACCAGTGCCTCGTCGTCGTCGAGAACAAAGCTGCCGTAGGAGTAGCAGGCGTCACGGGCCGACCACCCGAAGTTGGCATCGGACACTTGATAAGGTTCGGCAAATTCGTTTGCAGCGTAAGCGACTTCGTGGCCCAGACCATGCGACCGCTCGACCCGTGCACCCACCGCCAGGGGGACGATCGCGAACATCGTCCGCATCCAGATCGCCGCTGCACGAAGCTTTGCCGCCGTCTCGACATCGCCATGTCGCACGGGATCGGGCGTATCGAGAGACTCGATGTGCCAGTCGATCGGGCGACCCGTACGCGGGTCGGCCTGATAGTCACGAGTCATCAGCACTGCCGCATCCGGTGTCGGCCCGAACTGGAAGAAAAAATTACCGTCGGCATCGATGTCGAGATCGTCGTCGCGCACACTGGCCACGATCCGATCCGACCAGGCACCGGGTGATGGTTCGTTGTAGCGGTCAGCGAGAAGTACACGCTGTCGGCGCGATTGCCGCTGATGCGATAACGGCGCGCGGGGTCGACTGGACAGATGTTGTAGTAGGCATCGGTGTTGTCGCCGCCCCAGCGGCGGTCACGTCGGAACGGTGTGTTGATTGCCACGAACTCGGGTCGGCTCGGCTCACCGAACAAGCAGGTGTCGAACGCGACGCCCAAGGTGGTGGCCAGCATTCGGTAGCCGTCGGCGATCTGCTGGTCGTCGGTAACGGCGCGATCGCCCGCCAGGAACGAGCGATCCAGTCCACCCAAGGTGTCGATCAGTTCGCGCCAGGCGGCGGTGGATTGGTGCTCGGTGTCGGTCATCCGCTGATCCCTCTTGCGATGAATGCCGCTGTCCGGTTCACCCAGGTCTCGTCGAGCGCTTCGCCGCGGGTGAGCAGCGCCAGGAATGTGGTCCCGGCAACGACTTCGACGAGCTCGCCGGCGGTGATGTCGGATCGGGCTTCGCCGCGGGTGACGGCGTCGGCGAGTCGGTGGGTCAAATCCCGAGACACGATGTCGCTGAAGCGCTCCAGCAGCGCCGCGTGCAACGTCAGGTCGGCGGCCATCTCACCGACCAACCCCGGCAGCGCCGCCCGCGCCGCGGGCGTCGTCAGCAATGCCGCTGTGCGGCTGACCATCTCGCGCACATCGCCCGCCAGCGACCCGGTTTCGGCGAGGGTGGTGGATTCGCTGATCGGAAACACCGCCTCGTGCACCAGGTGCGCCTTGCTCGGCCAGCGCCGGTAGATCGCGGGTTTGCTGGTGCCGGCCGCCCGGGCGATGGCGTCAACCGAGAGGTCGGCGTAGCCGGTCTCGGCCAGCAACTCGACGGTCGCACGCAGCACGGCACTGTCGATGCGTTTGTCGCGGGGGCGGCCAAGCTCCGTCATCATTACGAAACCAAGAGTAACATAATTCGCCATGGCGGAGCGCGGGCCTACCCCAGTGCATCTTGACGATCTCGCTGTACCGCGCTTCAGTCCCGAGATCGATCAGGTGCGCGCGGTGATGGCGACGCTGGCATCGCAGTGCCCGCTGGACGCCGAGGTACTGCACGCCAAGGCCGCCGCCGAGACCGGCCTGACCGACTTCGGATCCTCGGACTACCGCGAGCGCCTCGACGTGTACCTGGAAGCGTTGCGAGACATCGACGGTCTGCACGGCCCCGGAATCGTCAACTTCCATGCGCAGACGCTGCAACTGCTCAAGAATCGGTTACTGCTCAACGACCTGCTCGCGCGCCATCCCGAAATTCGCGACATCGAACTCCGGCCGCCCGTCGTCATCGCTGGTCTGCCCCGCACCGGAACCACCCATCTGCACAATCTTCTGGCAGCGGGCCCTACGTTCCGCAGCCTTCCCTACTGGGAGAGCGTCGAACCGTTTCCACTGCCTGCCGAGGTGGGGATCGAGCCAGATCCGCGCAAGACCCGCATGGACGCCGCCGTCGAGTTCATGAACGCGGCGATGCCGCACTTCCCGCTGATGCACGATATGACCACCGAGCACGTCCACGAAGAAATTCAGCTGTTGGCCAACGATGTCTCCACAATGCTGTTCGAGACACTTGCGCACGTGCCGCGCTGGCGCGACTACTACCTCGGGCATGACCAGACGTCCTCTTACGAGCACCTCAAGCTCCAGCTGAAAGCCTTGCAGTTCCTCAGGGGCGGCCGGCGCTGGCTGCTCAAATCGCCGCAGCATCTCGAACAGCTGCCGGTGCTGGATGCGGTGTTCCCGGAGGCCGTGGTGGTGTTCACCCACCGCGATCCGGTCCCGGTCGCGCTCTCGATGCTGGCGATGATCATCTACACGGCGCGGATGCACCGATCGCCGGTGCCCGTGCACGAGATCGCAGCATCGTGGTGCGAACGGTTGGAGCTGATGCTGTCCGCGCTGGTCCGGGACCGGGACCGGATACCACCCGAGCGGTCGATCGACGTCCGGTTCGACGCCTTCATGGCCGACGAACTGCGCGTCGTCGCGCGGATCTACGACGTGGCGGGCGAGCCGCTGACCGAGGCTGCTCACACCGCGATGACCGATTACCTGGGCAGCCACCAGCGCGGACGGCTGGGCTCCATCGCGACATCGCCCGAGCTGTTCGGACTCGACGCGCACGATCTACCCGGCCGTTTCACCCGCTATCGCGCACGGTTTTCGGTCTGAACGCCCTCGCTAGTCGGATTTCGGGCTAGTCGGCGACCGGCGGTGCCGGCGCATCGTTGGGCGCGTCCCCAGCCGGAGGGCCGACGGGTTCCGGAGCCGGCGGAGGTGGCGGCTCGGGGGCCACCGCGTCCACCAAGACCGGCGCCGGGGCATCAGGCGGCGCGTCACCGTCCACCGGCAGGTACATGTGATGGGTGAACTGCGGCTGGTAGGCACCGCCGCCGCCGATGCGCACGCCGCCGCCTTCGCCGCTGGAGACGGGGGTGCCGTCGGGCAGCGTCACTGCCGTGTGACCACGGTTCCAGCCGATCACCACAGCGCCGGGTGCCGTGCCGTATTTGAATCCGCGCGCCAGTAGCGCCGACTCTTCGTCGCCGGTGTTGAATCTGCCGCTGAAGGCCGGCCGGTCAGTTGCGACATTCGAAACCAGGGATGCCAGACCCGAGCAGTCCGTTCCCGCGGGCGAATTGCCACCGGTGATGTAAGGCGTGCCCGACATCTGCTGAATAAGACTCATCAGCGTCGCTAAAACAAACATGAGCCGGGACGGTACTTACAAGATCAATA
>NZ_JBYCLD010000005.1:0-5772 GCF_057473725.1 Mycobacterium sp. TH-M11
CCCATCGCCACCAAGAACGGCTTACGCGTCTCGTGTTCGTGTTCCAGCTGGTCGAAGTCGGGATACATCCCGGTGGTGAAGTCTTCGTGCTCGTAGCCATCGGGGCCCACCTGCGTGTAGATCGCAGCCGAATCGTCGGCGACGGCGCTGTAGGCCAGCGCGTCCGGCCCGGCATCAGGGCTCGGGACTGCAGCTTGGGCGACGGCCAGGTAATCAGGTGTATCCAGGTGTGGGCCCACCAAGCCGGTACCCGGGTCCAGCGCGTAGGCCAGCGCCGCGGTCGACGAGGCGAACAGCGGCGCGTTGGCCGAAGCCAGCGCCGCCCCGCGGGCCAGCGCCGTCTCGGGGTGATCGGGCACGCTCAGCGGCAGCGAGGTGGCATCCTCCAAAGCCGGCTTGATCAACGGGATGTCGACGCCCGACCCGACCACGAACAGGCCCTCGGGCTGCTGGTCGAGGCCTTCGGCGGCAGATACCAGGCTGACCAGTGTGGCCACGGCCTGGTCGTCGTCGTCGGGCAGCTGCTCGCGCTGCACGTCGATGATCGATCCATCGGCGGTGTCGACAACCGCCAAGGTCGCGGAGTCCGGTTCGACGTACAGCAGGCCGCTGCGCGCGTAGCCCGTTGCGCTTCCCAGAGATTGCGCCAGCGCGGCCGCGGCCAGGAACGACGACACCAGCATCACGTTTTCGACCTTGCGAGCGGCCAACGCGTCGCGGAGCTCGGCCGCGGCACGCTGGTCAGTCCAGGTCACACCGGTCGACCGCAGCTCATAACCGGCCTCGCCGGCGCCCTCACGGGTGCCGAGAATTGCCGCAACCACCTGATCCGGGCCGCTGAACGTTGCCGGATCTTCGTCACCGGTGACCGCGATGTGGTCCTCATCGACGGTCGGGCCGTTGGCGTTTTCACCCTCGACCAGCACGACCTGGACCGTGTCGGGTGCCATCGATACACCGAGTACGGTGTCCATAAATCCTCCCGCCACTTTGCTAGTCGTTTGCCGGCCAGCTGGATTGCATGCCGTCTACGAGCCCATCTGACGTTATCGACACTTCCGGACGCGGCGCTGACACCGCGGACGTTAATGCCATGAAGCCGCGGCCAGGAGCAATGGTCGAGCGATGCCCCTCGGCCGACCCTTCGGTGGGAATTTTACCCTGTTCCGCAAGGCCCAGATGGCTTAGCGGTGTCCGCCGAAGCCACCAAAGCCGCCAAAGCCGCCGTGGCCGCCACCGAAACCACCGAGACCGAAGCCACCGAAACCGCCCGGTCTTGGGCCGCCGCCGAACACACCCGGGAGTCCGCCAAACCCACCGGGCCCCCCAGGATGACCGCCGAACACACCCGGAACTCCGCCGAAACCGGGCCCCTCAGGGTGACCGCCGAAGCCGGCAGGGCCATTGCCAGGCGGATCGAAGGACGGTCCCCGCGGGGGCCCGGCCGGAGCCGGCAGGCCAGGAATCCCAAGTCCCGGTGACCCGGGCAGTAGCGGCGGCGCCTGCGGAGTCGGCGCGTGGAGCGGACCCGGGCCCGGGAATTGCACCGGCGGCTGCGGCGACCCGATCGGAATCGGGTGTTGCGATTCGGGCCGGTGCACGGGCGGCTTAGTGGCCGGCGGCGACTGCACCGGTTGCGGAACCTGCGCCGCCGGAGGTGAAAACGGCAGCGGCACGGGTAGCAGAATCGGTGCTCGGACCGGAATGGGAGCAGGCGCCGGCGCGCGCACCGGGATCGGAATCGGCACCACCACCGGGACAGGAGCCGGCGCGGGCGGAGCGGCCGGAATCGGTGGCGGTGCAACGGGAATGGGCGGTAGAGCCAGTGCGGGCCCCGCCGCTGGGGGCGGAACTGCCGGGATCGCGGCGTGCGCAGGCGCCGGCACCACCGCCGGGGCGATCATGTGGTTGACACCTGGCGCGGGGGGACTCACCCGAACCGGGGCCGGAGCGGGTGCCGGCGCCTGTACGATGAGGTTTTGCAACGGTCGCGGCAATAGCGCGACGCTTGGCTGAATACCAAGGGCCAGAGCAACTTCCAGCGATAGAGCGGCGACGACGAAGAGCACGGCCAGGATACTGCCTACTAGAACCAGGGGGCCGCGCTGGTGTTCGCTTTCGAGGTCCTCGACGCTCAATGGTTCGTGCACTACGGTGCCGGCGTCGGCTTCCTCGTCCGGAACCGCGCTATAGGCCAGGTCGTCTGCACCCAGGGCGGTACCGATCGGAACATCGGGCACCGCAAGGTATCCCGGCGACACCGCATACGGGTCGATGGCACCGGTGCCGGGATCGAGCGCGTACGCCAGCGCTGCGGTCGAGGAGGCGAAGAGCGGGGCGTTCGCAGAGGCCAGCGCCGCACCCCACGCCAACGCGGTCTCAGGTTCCTCGGCTGCGGTCACCGGTAGCGTCGTCAGCGCCTCCAGTTGCGACTTGACCGTGGCGACGTCGACACCGGCGCCGACGATGAACACGCTCTGCGGGCGCGTCTCCAATTCAGCCAAACCGGTCACCATCGCGGCCAACTCGGTGATGCTGTGATCGTCGGACAATACGTGTTTGCGCACGTCGGTGATGGACCCGTCGGCGGAGTCGATGACAGCCAATGTCGCGGTGTCGGGCTCGAGGAAGAGCAGGGCGGTACGAGCGTCACCGACGGTGCAGCCCACCATCTGCGCCAGCGCGGCCGCCGCCATGAAGGACGACACCAACATGACGTTCTCGACCTTGCGGGTGGCCAGGGCGTCGCGCAGGGCGGCCGCGTCGACCGGATTGGTCCAGGTGACGCCCGTCGTGGTCAGGGCGTGGCCGGCCTCAGCCGCACCTTCGCGGGTGCCCAGGATCGCCGAGATCACCTGATCGGCGGCGCTCAGCGTCCCCGCGTCGTCGTCGGTCGTGATGCCGAACGTGGAGTCCTCAACCGTCACGCCGTCGGCGTTTTCGCCTTCGACCAGCAGCATGCGGACCGACGCGGGTGCCATCGACACCCCGAGCACGATGTCCATCGCGCCTCCAGAGCCGAGTCGTAGCGCGCCACGGGTTTCGGCGGAGGAACTACCGCGTCCGGCGCTACTTACTGCATCGTCTCCGGCCAAACTGTGGGCTGCAAGGGCCGAAGCTATGTGGACCTTATGAAATTCAGATACGACCGCGACGGCGTGGGTCCGCGCTGACCCTGGTACTTCGACCCGACCGACGCGCTGCCGTAGGGATGCTCGGCCGGACTGGTCAGGCGCAGGATGCACAGCTGACCGATCTTCATGCCCGGCCACAGTGTGATCGGCAGGTTGGCGACGTTGGACAACTCCAGGGTGATGTGACCACTGAAGCCGGGATCGATAAAGCCCGCGGTCGAATGGGTGAGCAGCCCCAGCCGTCCCAGTGACGACTTGCCCTCCAGGCGTCCCGCCAGGTCGTCGGGCAGCGTGCAAGTCTCCAACGTGGACCCGAGTACGAATTCCCCGGGGTGCAGCACGAACGGCTCACCTTCGGCCGGCTCCACCAGGCTGGTCAGCTCGTCCTGTTGCTGCGCAGGATCGATGTGGGTGTAGCGGGTGTTGTTGAACACCCGAAACAAGCTGTCGAGGCGGACGTCGACGCTGGATGGCTGGACCAAGGCGTCGTCGAACGGATCGATTCCCAGCCGGCCGGCGGCAATTTCGGCTCGAAGATCGCGATCGGATAGCAGCACGCGACGAGCGTAGCGGCTCGGTTGCCGCGTGAGTGCTAGCCTTCCCAAGCAACATTGCCGATGTAGTTCAATGGCAGAACATCAGCTTCCCAAGCTGAATACGCGGGTTCGATTCCCGTCATCGGCTCCACTTTGAACTGCGACAACGCGGCTCGAACTGTCCGATCACACCGCGGTCACTGCCACAAGCCGGTCCAAAGTGGCACCAACAGCTTCAGCGCATCGTCTTGGCTGTGCACCTAGGGACGCATCGTCAGACTGGCGTCCTTATGCCCACGGGCGGCGGCGGCGGCGGTGGTGCGACGGTGCGAGGCTAGGCCGATGCCCCAACTTATGTGTGGTATTTAACGCATAAGGCTACTCCAAGGCTGCCGGGTGGCCGTACCATCGCTAATGTGTACTTTTTCAAACATAAGGTGGGAAATGGCTGAGCCGCGCAGGACCAGGCCCCATCCCGAAGCTCCTATGTCTGAAATCGCACGCATAGGGCGCGTCTTCGCCGAACGCAGAATCGAGCTACGCCTGACTCAACAGACACTGGCTGACCTCGCTGGTGTCTCCCGTTCCAGCGTCGTGTCGCTCGAACGTGGCAAAGGCTCGATCAAATTTGGCTCAATTGCCGAGATTGCGGACATACTCGGCATGCAGATCAACGTGGGCACGAAGATCGAATGACGACACCCACACGTCCCGATCTACGCGAAATAAGCCGCGCCGACGTGTACATCAACGACGACCTTGCCGGCCAGCTGACACGCAACGCCGATGACTCGGTCAGCTTTGACTACATCCGAACCGAGCACGACGGCGACGCACGTGTTCGCGACAAGTCCGTCTCCTGGTCACTACTTCGAACTGGAGACGACTATCCCGTGACTACCACGGGTGGCGCTGTAGCCCCGTTCTTCGCGGGGCTCCTCCCCGAAGGAGTCCGGCTCGGCGTCGTGACGTCCTCGACGAAGACCTCGGCAGATGATCACCTCACGCTGCTGCTCGCCATCGGCGCGGACACAATCGGCAACGTGCGGATATTGCCGGCCGGCGTCCAACCCCCCGAGCGGCTGCCCATGTTTCAACCCGAGCGCGACAAGGACTTTCACGCGGTCTACACAAAACTGGTCGGATCGGTCGATGCCGATCCAGTTGGATTGGCCGGTGTGCAGCCGAAGGTCAGCGCCGCAACATGGTCGACGCCAACCCAAACAACGTCCGGACCCGCGATCCTCAAGCTCAGCCCTACTCAGTACCCGCTCATCGTCGAAAACGAATACTTCTTCATGCGAATGGCGGACGCATGTGGTCTGCGCGTCGCAAAGACATCGCTTATCCACGACGCCTTCGGGCGCAGCGCCCTACTCGTTACCCGCTTCGATCGCGATAACTCGAGACGAATAGCGCAGGAAGACGCATGTCAGGTGAGTGGCTTGTACCCCGCCTCGAAGTATCGGATCAAAACCGAGACTGCAATCACGGTGCTCGCAGACGCGTGCGCCCGCGGCGGAGGATCCAAGCCGATCGCCACCCTCGAACTTCTCAAAATCGTTGTCTTCTCATGGCTGATCGGTAACGGCGATCTGCACGGCAAGAACATGTCTGTGTACAACCCGCACGGAGTGTGGCAGCCCACCCCTGCATACGACCTACTCAGCACGCAGCCCTACACAGACTGGAGAGATCCGATGGCGCTGAATCTCTATGGACGCGCAGATCGCCTCACACGTGCCAACTTCATCGACGCGGCCAAGCACCTCAACATCCGCGAGCGAGCCGCTGCGACAATGATCAATCAAATCGTCGATGCCGCTGATGGCTGGCCAGATCGGTGTCATGAAATCGGATTCGATGATCGCCAAACCGAACTTCTCGCAGACATGGTTCGCACGCGCATCAAAAGCTTGAAGTAGGCCGACCGCGTCTGCCGGCGACACAACCCCGGCGCGGGGCGATGCCACCAGCCTGAGGACGCCTGCCGACAGGCCCTCCTACCCGGGTTCGATTCCCGTCATCGGCTCCAGGTCAGGGGTGCGTGACGAGATAGGTCTCGTTGTCCAGCCCCGCCGTCAGTTCCTCGACGCGGAATG
>NZ_JBYCLD010000006.1:0-11017 GCF_057473725.1 Mycobacterium sp. TH-M11
TGAGATGCAACGAGTCAGACCGAGACAGGTCGACTCAGGTGGATCCCAATCTAGAGCTACGGCGAAGGCAGGGGCGGAGCATCGCCTACAGCCCGGGCGTCCAGCTCGTCGCTTCGCCGCAGACCCACGGCTGATCTGCGGGATAAGATGAGCCAGTGACGACGCTGGAAGATCTTGAGGCGCGAGTCGCGGCTCTAGAAGCTGGCCAGGCCGATTATCGGGCGGTGCTCGCTGCGGTCAACGCGCTCGGCGCCAACCAACGCGAACTGGCTGAAGGGCAACAACAGCTCAAGTCCGACGTTGGTGAACTCAAGTCCGGCGTGGCCGGCATTGAGTCGAACGCGGCTGACACTAATGCGCGGGTGCGGTCCCTGGAAGAGGGCCAGGCTGAGATCAAAGATCTTCTGATCCGGGCCCTCGACAAATGACGGCGACTGTCGGCTGATGTTCAGTTGTCTCGGCGCTAAACTGCGAGTGCGCGCGTAAACGGTGGTTTTCATCGTTGCTTCCGTGGAGCCCGTTGGTTGCGGCCGAGGGGCTTCGCTCGTTTCTGAGCCCGGGAGTCAACATGGACGTCCGAAGGACCTGGATGCTCTGCCCGAACTCATAAATCTCTCGCGCTCCCGGCCAGATAACCAAGCCGGCGAAAATAGCCCAAACCCATAGTGAAAGAGCAACTTCCACGGGTTTGACGGACCTCGTTCGACAGGACGACCTTTTCGCGCACTCCCATGCCAGTACCGAACGACACCCGGCGAATCGACGCGTAACTGGTGTTATCCGTCGGCGAAC
This sequence comes from Mycobacterium sp. TH-M11, assembly GCF_057473725.1. Taxonomy (NCBI): domain Bacteria; kingdom Bacillati; phylum Actinomycetota; class Actinomycetes; order Mycobacteriales; family Mycobacteriaceae; genus Mycobacterium; species Mycobacterium sp. TH-M11. Next base: position 793 of record NZ_JBYCLD010000006.1, read on the forward strand.
CCGTACTCTCAGCGACAGTAGTGCGTAATTATGTCGTATACTTACGACATGAATACGACTGAGGTCGTCACGGCGCCCGAACTCGACACGCTCCTCAACCGAGTCAACACAGCGACGAAGCTGCTGCAGCGTTCAGCGAACGTTCCCGATGATGTCGCTCAGCTCGTCGACAGCTTCGAGCGGACCTTGGGTGCTGCGACACCACTGCGGCTCGACGCCGACCCGTATCTGACGACAATGCTGTGGGCAGCCGCGTTTCGCGCGGAAAAAGCACTTCGCCAAGACGATGCCCAGCAGCAACGTCGCGACGTGCGGGTGGCACTCGAACAATTCCGCCACGCACTGCGCGACATCGTCGAGAACCGGTCCTACAACGACAACGCTTCAGTCCGCGATGTACTCAGCAAAACCGCTGACATCCTCGCCGCCCCGCAAAAAACGCTCGCCGAGCTGCTCGGAGTCTCAACTCGCCAGCTCCAGCGCTGGCTTGCCCACGACGGGACCGAACCCACCGCCGACGACGCCGCACGAATCCGCATTGTCGGCCAACTCGTGAACCAGCTGCGCCATTCCTTCACCGGCCCCGGCGTCGTGTCCTGGTTCGACCGCGAAAACCCCGAGCTCGGCCAACAGCCGATCAAGCTGCTCGACGACCCCCTGCGCTACCCCGCTCTCCTCGGAGCGGCGACCGCCACACGCGCTATGACTGCATGACATTTACGGTCTTTCGCCACGCGGCTTATGACACACCGTGGTGGGCATTTCCGAGTTCGCGCGCCGGTCGCTTCCACCACGCAAGAAGCCAAATCGTCCAATACCTGAGCCTGCATCCGCTCGGCCCAGCCGCCGAGATGCTGCGCCACAACCTGGGGCCCACAGGCAATCCCGACGATGTCGTCTTGAATCTATGGACCGCCGTCCTCGACATCGACGAACCAGTCACCGTCGACTTCGACGACTGCGCCAACTACGGGCTCACCGCCGACGAGCTCATCGGCGAGGACTACACCCCCACCCAGGCACTAGCCGACACCGTCCGAAGCAACGGCGCAGCCGCCATGATCGTGCCCTCGGCTGCCCTACCAGGAACCCACAACCTGATCCTGTTCGGCGTCCGGCTTCTGCACCCCTACCTCGCGCCTCCCCTGAGTCCCGAGGAAGTCCCGACCGGCCACCTCAGCGACGGAGCACGACCACCGGCCGAGGTCGCGACCTACGTGCGCTGGGTCGGCACACCACACACCGCAGCAGAGCAATGGAAAGCCAGCGGCAGCTACGACCTGTTCGACGACCCCACCGCAACACGCTGGTAGCCAACCTAATTCTGTCGGTGCCGGGTGCTAAGCCTGAATTTGTCCACCAAAGCAACCGCGAAATTGAAGGAGGGGTAATCATGGCGGGTGCCAAGCGACAGCAATCGTCAGGTCAAATGCCAACCTGCCTCCAGGCGTTCCGAAACAGCCGCCTCCGTGGACGACTGAGGAGCAATACGCGGAGTTCATCAAGCGTTTCGCGACCGACCTTGGTGCACAGTGCATTACGGCGCACAGCCTTGGTGTTGAGCAACTAGTTGAAGACCAGCGACGAGAGCTGCTCAGCGGTATCGACGTAGGCCCCATGCTGCGTCTGGTGCGTGCCTTGTACGCGGAACTCGATTTTGCCGCTAAGCGTAGTTGTGAGAGCGAAGTCGAGCGCAAGTTCATTCAGTCCACGAAAGGTGAACTCGCGCAGAAGATTATGCCATCCTTCAGGCCCGGTACGGGGCGTGCGGTTGACAGAGGGGAACACGCCAGGGGCGCTCCGGGCCGCCGCCCTGCCCACTCCAACGGCATATGCCACGGTTTCCGCCCGATTCATTCCTACCTCCAGCGTCGGATTCAGGACGATTCGACTCCCAGACCCGCGGCTGATCCGAGGGATTAGGATGCACCGATGGCGACGCTGGAAGACCTTGAGGCGCGGGTAGCCGCGCTGGAAGCGAACCAGGCCGACTACCGCGCAGTCCTCGCAGCGGTCAACGCGCTCGGCGCCAACCAACGAGAAATCGCGACGACCGTACGTGAGCACACAGCACGACTGGACCGCGTAGAGGGCAAAGTCGACCTGCTCACGACCAAGTCCGACGACACTAACGCACGAGCGCGGTCACTCGAAGCGGGCCAGGCCGAGATCAAAGATCTCCTGATCCGAGCCCTCGACAAATGACGGCGACTGCCACGTGTTCGGCTTGCAGACTCTCCCAGGGTGCGAGCGCCACACCTTCAGGGGCCGACACCGATGAGGTTCAGTTTCGTGCGTCCGTGTGCGCAGCGCGCCGACCAACGGGTTGACCACCCCGATGCCGAGGTAGCCGTTAATGACGATCGCAGGCGCATTGAGTGTGCTGCCCATGAGGACTCACGCCGTCAGCTAGCGTTGTCGCGTCCACGTTTGGCGCAGTCCTGGTGGCGAACAAAGTTTATCGGCCTCACGATTCGCGTTCGGGCAAAACATCGTCGTCATCCCAGCCGACCCATTCAGGCAACGGTGTATTCGGCATGACCCCGCTGATGGACGATAGATAACCCGGCTGTCCGCCCCGCCGCTGATCCATTTCGGGTTGCCGCGGTTCGCTCGCGAGCGGCGAATGCCAGCAACTATCAAGACCGTCGAGCCAGTCACCAGAAACACGATGACAACAACCTTTAAATCCAACAGTGACATCGTATTACGGTTCCACCCATCACGCCGGGCACGTGTGGTTCAGCGCCGCTAATTCGTCATGGAATTGCGTGCTGAGGTCAGTTACCAGTTCAGATGCGGGACCGCAGCCCCCCAGATGGGAACGGATGCAGCACGAATAAATTCGGCTCTCGTCGGTGAGAGCACTACTCAACTCATAGCCAGGCGGAGTCGGGTGAGTGACTCGTGACACCATGAGCCCCATGTTCGACCGCCCGATTCTGGCCGCGATTTCCCTGGCCGTCGCCGCTACGGGCTTGGCGTCACCGGCCCATTCCGACCCGACGCAGTGCCCGGCCAGCGGCTGCCCACACGGGACGGCCGCGCCGCCCGCCAACGTCAACAGCCCGTCCTACAAAGACGGCTACAAATCCGAACACGACTACTTCGCGACCCCGCAGAATCACGCCTACCTCGCGAGCGAGATGCGAAACGGTTACACCGCTGCCACGGCCTGCCAGGTGGAGGTCAAGGGCGGTCCGCCGCCGGCGAATCTGAACGACTGGCTGGCCGGCTGCGTCGACGCCCTGCATGATCTGGGGTTCAAGCCATAAGCATCTTGATCACGCCCGCGGAGCTGGCCAGGCTGATCGACGCCGACGAGCCCGTGACGATTCTCGACGTGCGCTGGCGACTCGACGAGCCCGATGGCCACGCGACGTACCTGCAGGGCCATCTGCCCAATGCGGTCTACGTCTCACTCGAGGACGAGCTCAGCGACCACTCGGTGACCGGGCGGGGAAGGCACCCGCTGCCCCCCGGGCGTGACGTCGAAGTCGCGGCGCGGCGTTGGGGCATCCGCGACGGTGTGCCGACAGTCGTCTACGACGACTGGGGCCGGGCCGGCTCGGCGCGGGCGTGGTGGGTGCTGACCGCCGCCGGCATCGCCGATGTGCGCATCCTCGACGGCGGCCTGGCCGCGTGGCGGTCCAACGGCGGCGCGCTGCCCACCGACCAGGTAGAGCCGTCACCGGGCAATGCGACCGTCACCCATCACGACCTCCACAACGGCGCGTTGCCGACCCTGACGGCACGCCAGGTTCACGACGTCGACCTGCTCGACGCGCGTGCACCCGAACGGTTTCGGGGTGAGGTCGAGCCGATCGATCCGGTCGCCGGTCACATCCCGGGCGCCAAAAACCTGCCCAGCGGATCCGTTCTCAACGCCGACGGCACCTTCCTGACGCGCGAGGGGATCGCCGAGTTGCTCGCCGAGCTCGGCGTCGACGACGTCGGGATCGGCGCGTACTGCGGCTCCGGCGTGACGGCCGCGGTCACCGTTGCGGCGCTCGCCGCCGCAGGTTACCGGGCAGCGCTGTTCCCCGGCTCGTGGTCACAGTGGATCTGTGATCCCGACCACCCCGTCGCGCGGGGAAACGACTAGGACCGTTGCGGGGAAACAGGTTTGCCTGGTGGCCTCGGCGGCAATGCCCTTGCGGAGGCGGACACGTTGGTCGACCTGCGTTTCTGCCCAGGTCTTGCCGGTTCAGCCGAGAGCTGGTGAGACCGCCCGGGGCGTAATCGAGCAGTCACTCTTTTAGATGGAGTAACGTGCGGTGCCATGGACGTGGGAGTCTGGATTCTCGGCGGCTACCAAAGCGACTTCGCCCGAAACTTCACCAAAGAAGGCTCCGACTTCGCCGACTTGACCCGCGAGATCGTCGACGCCACGACGTCCGCGGCCAACGTCGACGCCGCGGACATCGGAGTGGTCCACGTTGCCAACGCGTTCGGCGAGATGTTCGCCGAGCAGGGTCACTTAGGCGCGATGCCGGCGACCGTGTGCGACGGCCTGTGGGATACCCCGGCGTCCCGCCACGAGGCGGCCTGCGCGTCGGGCAGCATCGCCGCGCTGGCCGCGATGGCAGACCTGCGCGCCGGCAACTACGACACGGCGCTGGTACTCGGAGTCGAATTGGAGAAGACGGTGCCGGGCGATATAGCGGCCCGTCATCTCGGCGCAGCGGCCTGGACCGGCCACGAAGGCACCGACGCGAAGTTTCTCTGGCCCTCGATGTTCGCCACCGTCGCCGACGAATACGACCGCCGCTACGGCCTCGACGAGACCCACCTGCGGGCGATCGCCCAAGTCAACTTCGACAACGCACGGCGAAACCCCAACGCGCAGACCAGGCAATGGCACATCCCCGATCCGATCGATGCCGACGACGACGCCAATCCGCTCGTCGAAGGCCGGCTGCGACGGTTCGACTGCAGCCAAATGACCGACGGCGGCGCCGGAATCGTCCTGGTCTCTGACGCCTACCTGCGCGAGCATCCCAGCGCGCGGCCGATCGCCCGCATCGCGGGCTGGGGACACCGCACCGTCGGCCTGGGCCTGCGGCAGAAACTCGACCGCGCCGCCGACCATCCCTACGTGATGCCGCATGTGCGCGAGGCGGTGCTGGATGCGCTGCGGCGCGCCAAAGTCACCCTGGACGACCTCAGTGGGATCGAGGTCCACGACTGCTTCACTCCCAGTGAGTATCTGGCGATCGACCATATCGGCCTGACCGGACCCGGCGAGTCGTGGAAGGCGATCGAAAACGGCGAGATCGAGATCGGCGGACGGCTGCCGATCAACCCGAGCGGCGGCCTGATCGGCGGCGGCCATCCGGTTGGTGCGTCGGGAATCCGGATGCTCGTCGACGCGGCCAAACAGGTCAGCGGGGCGGCGGGCGACTATCAGGTCGAGAACGCGAAAACCTTTGGCACGCTGAACTTCGGCGGCAGCACCGCCACCACCGTCAGCTTCGTGGTCGACGAGGCAAGCTGATGGATGATGTAGCAGTCGTCGCCAAGTTTTTGTCGACGCTGCCCGAGGACGACGACCACCCGTACCGGACCGGTCCCTGGCGGCCGCAGACCACTGAATGGGACGCCGACAACCTGGTCGCCGTGGAAGGCGAGATCCCCCGCGACCTCGATGGCGTCTACCTCCGCAACACCGAGAACCCGCTGCATCCGGCGCTGAAGACCTACCACCCGTTCGACGGTGACGGCATGCTGCACATCGTCGGATTCCGCGATGGAAAAGCGTTCTACCGCAACCGTTTTGTCCGCACCGATGGCTTCCTCGCCGAGAACGAGGCGGGCGAGCCGCTGTGGCCGGGGCTGGCCGAGCCGGTGCAACTGGCCAGGCGCGACGGCGGCTGCGGCGCCCGCACCCGGATGAAAGACGCCTCCAGCACCGACGTCATCGTCCACCGCGGCATCGCGCTGACCAGCTTCTACCAGTGCGGCGACCTGTATCGCGTCGACCCGTTCTCCGCCGACACGTTGGGCAAGGAGACCTGGCACGGCACCTTTCCGCTCGACTGGGGCGTTTCGGCTCACCCGAAGGTCGACCCGAAAACCGGTGAGCTGCTGTTCTTCAACTACAGCAAGCAGGCGCCGTACATGCATTACGGCGTCGTCGACGAGAGCAACCACTTGGCGCACTACATCGACATCCCGTTGCCTGGCCCGCGGCTGCCGCACGACATGGCCTTCACTGAGAACTACGTGATCCTCAACGATTTTCCGCTGTTCTGGGATCCAGAGCTACTGCGGCACGACGTGCATCTGCCGCGGTTCTATCCCGATATGCCGTCCCGCTTCGCGGTGGTGCCGCGCCGTGGCAGCAGCGACGACATTCGCTGGTTCGAGGCCGACCCGACGTTCGTGCTGCATTTCACCAACGCCTACGAGGACGGCGACGAGATTGTGCTCGACGGCTTCTACGAAGGCGCGCCACAGCCAGTTGACACCGGTGGTAACAAGTGGGACAAGCTGTTTCGCTTCCTGGCGCTCGACCGCCTGCAGGCCCGGCTGCACCGCTGGCGGTTCAACCTGGTCACCGGTCAAGTCACCGAGGAGCAATTGTCGGAGTCGATCACCGAATTCGGCACGATCAACGCCGACTACGCCGCGGCGAACTACCGCTACACCTATGCCGCCACCGGCAAGCCGGGGTGGTTCCTGTTCGACGGGCTGGTCAAACACGACCTCTGCACCGGCGGCGAGCAGCACTACCGGTTTGCCGAGGGGGTGTACGGCAGCGAGGCCGCGATGGCACCCCGGCCGAACCCCACCGCCGAAGACGACGGCTACCTGATCACACTGACCACCGACATGGCCGCCGACGCCTCCTACTGCGTGATCTTCGACGCCGCCCGCTTCAGCGACGGGCCGGTGTGCAAACTTGCTCTGCCCGAACGGGTTTCCAGCGGAACCCACGCCACCTGGGCGGCGGGCTCGCAGTTGCGCCGTTGGCATGACATCTGAGCCCACGGCTCTGGACCGCGGCGGCACCAACGCGGTCGGCCGCGTCCTGGGTCTGCTGGGTGACGAATGGACGTTGCTGATCATTCAGCAAGCATTGTTGGGCGCGACTCGGTACGGCGATTTCATGCAGCGTATACCTATCTCGAATACAGTGCTGGCCAACCGGTTACGGATACTGACCGGCAGTGGCCTGCTGGATCGCCAGGAATACCAGGTGCGGCCCGTGCGCGCCGAATACCTGATCACTCGACGCGGACGCGCGTTTTGGCCGGCGCTGTTGTCGATCTGGGAATGGGAGCGCCGCTGGGTTCCCGACCAGGTGAACCGGCTTCCGGGCATGCGACACACCCAGTGCGGCAGCTACTTCGCACCGACGTTGACCTGCCGGGCCTGCAGCGAGGCGGTGACCGAAAAGGACGTGGCGGCGCGCTGGGGCCCGAGCGGGTCATGGCCACGTTCGGTGCCCGAGGGGACGAACCGCCGCCGATCGAGTGACGGCCAAGCCGGGTTGTTTCCGGAGACCATGAGCGTATTCGGGAACCGTTGGGCTGCTGCCGTGTTGGTGTGTGCCTTCTTGGGTACCAGCCGGTTCTCAGATTTTCAGACGCAGCTCAAGGCTCCACCGTCGCTGCTGTCCGGCCGATTGCAGACGTTGTGCACCAACGGCGTGCTGTGCACGTCACGCGACGGCAACTATCGGCTCACCGAGAAGGGCCGGGCGTTCTTCCCGGTCATCATCGCCGCCCTGCAATGCGGACAGCGGTGGTTCCAGGCGCCCGAGGGCCCAGCAGTGCTACTCACCCACCGCGGCTGCGGCAGGCCCTTCGTCGGGCAGTTGACCTGCGACCAGTGCGCCCAGCCGTTGAAGGGCGCGCACATCAGCACCGTAACGTCGGACTAGCGGCGCAGCGCTGCCGCCAGCGCCCACACCGAGCACAACACCGCCGCGGCCGCCGCGACACTACCGACGTAGAGACCGTAGGCCGCAGACACCGGCGGTTTCACGTTGACGGCGTAGTACCGCACCATCAGCGCAATCTCGACCAACGAGATCACCAGCGCCGCAGCCGATGCCGGCCGGACCGACAGTCCGCGGCCGACCATGGCGCCCGCCACCAGCAACGTGGACCCGAGCACAACGATCAACTGACCCGGGCCGAAGGCGTGCGGCAAATGCAGGCTGCCGACGCTGCCGCCGATCGCGTTGGCCCAGCCGCCGCCGCCGCTGCTTGTCCTCAGCCAAGGTAGCCAGGCACTCACCGACACCGCCGCAGCGAATAGCGCAACCATCCAACCAGGGCTCGGGCGGGACATAGTGCGACAATAGCCGCTCAGGCCGGCGCGAAGACCGTCACAAAATTCCGCAGTGATTCATTGATATCGCTCTTCAGCGCGGCGGCGACGATCATGCCGATCGGCCCGAACAGCGCCGGCCCGCCGAGGTGCACGTCGAAACTCACCACCGACTGGTCGCCACTGGGCTTGACCTTGGCCAGCAGCTTCACCTTGACACCGCCGACGCCGACACCGTTGAGCGTCATCGACTCCGGCGGCTTGTAATGCACGATCGTCCAGGTGATCCGGTTCGGCATGCCCTTGACTTCGACAATCGACTCGATCACCGTGCCTTTTTCCAGCTGATCGGGCAGCGCGCTGCGCCACACCCGGTGGATGGTCAGCCACTCCTTGAAGCGGGAGAGGTTGGACGCATGCTGCCAGGCCCGGTCGGGTGCGAGCGGGACATCGATGGATCCGGAAAGTTTTGCCATTACTGCTCGTCCTCAACGGTCAACACGCTTTCCCCCAGCAGGTTTGTGCCCTCTACCAAGCTTCTCACCCCGCGTCCTTTCCGACGCCCGACCCTACCGTCCCGGCCGACGCGTACGGCACACTGCCAGGACATTTCATGGGTCATTTTCGTCGTCGAGTAACTCGTCGGGGTGGTGAATCCGGTTGACTCGTGGCGGCCCGGTGCCGTCGCCCCAGGCGAGTCGGCCGTCGTTGGTGATCGTCGTCGTGACGTTTCCGGACGTCACCTCGGAATGATCCGGCGCGCAGAGGAAATACAGGCTGTCCGCGTCGGTGCGACCACCGTTGGCCCAGTTCTTGCCGTGGTGGACTTCGCAATGGTACCCGGGTTCCAGGCAGTCGGGCCGGGTGCATCCGCCGTCGCGGGCATAGCAGATGATGCGCTGATCGAGTGTCGCGATGCGTTTACTACGGCCCAAGTACAGCGGACGTTCGGAGTGATCCTCGAACACAGCCAGGTAGTGGATGCTGTCGCCGGCCATTCGGATCAGGTCGCGCATCGGCAGTTGGCTGTTGCCGCCTGTGCGTGCCGGTGGCGGCATCGCGACACCCGGATCGGCGACGGCGCGAGCGGCCTGATCGAGTTCGGCCAGCGTCGTCGTCACGATGACGGTGACCGGCACGCCGCGATGGGACCCCAGTGCTCCTGAGGCGATCGCCTGCCGCAGTCCGAGTTTCAGTGCATCGTGGCATCGCTGTGGCGGCGTGCGGCGATCGGGTTCGTCGGGGCAGTCGTCGCTCATCTGCGGCACATGACGACCTGGTCGCACGGCGGCGGTGACGGCCTCCAGGTAGGCGCGCGCCTCCGGATCCAGCCAACCGCTCAGGCGGCTCATGCCATCGATACCTTGCCGACCCAGCATCACGCCGCGGCGGCGCGCCCGGTCTTCGTCGGAGAAATTGCCGTCGGGATTGAGACAGTCGGCAATCCGCTCGCCTACCGCGGCAACGAATTTGGCGTCCTGGTTCCTGGCGTGGCGTACCAGTGTGCGCTCGGCTTTCTCGTGATCGTTGACGCTGACCGCCGACGGCAGCACGTCCAAGGCCCGGGTAACTGCGGCGATGTGGTCGTCACCGAGCGCGCCTTCTGCGACAGCCTGCGCCAACGCCGGCAATTCCGGCGGCAGGGCTGGGCCGGTCAGCGAGCGTCGCGGGGAAATTCGCACCGCCGTGCGAAATCGACGCTTGACTTCGCCGGCGGTGATCCGCAGACGCGAGCCCAGCAGGTGGCGTATCGCAACGTCAGACGGCAGCGCGGGATCGTCCGGCCCGTCCGCGGGATCGGCGATTTCGGCGAACATGCGGTACGACAGCCCGCGGTTGAGTCGGCCCAACGTCTCCAGTCGCTCGGCGACCTGGACGCGGAAAGCGTTGCCCACCAGATCAGTCGACGTTCCGCGAAGCCGGACGTAGGCGGCGTCGATCAGCT
>NZ_JBYCLD010000007.1:0-6987 GCF_057473725.1 Mycobacterium sp. TH-M11
TCAAGGCACGAGTCGATGAGTACAGCGTGTAACGCTTGTCCACCGTGAAGGCGACGTCGACGGTGTTGTTCGGATTGAGCTTGACTTCCCGCACCGCACCCACCGGCACCCCGGCGATCCGCACCTTCTGGTTTCCCTTGAGTCGGCTCGCGTCAATGAAGTTGGCGTGGTAGGTGTTCGACGGCCCGAAACGGAACTCACCGAATGTCACCACCAGGCCGACCGCCACCAACAGCATAGTGACCGTGAAGATGCCGACCTTGATCATCATGGAGCGTTGAGATTCGTAGTTGCCCATCAGAAGTCGTCCCGCTCTGCGAACGCGCCGTGGAACAACCACTGCAGCGTCGACGGGGCGTCGACCTGAAGCTCGGTGAACGGCTCATACGGGATGTTCGCGTTGTCGGTCACCAGGAAGGGCGCCCGATACCAGGAACCGCCGGTCTGTTTGGTGGGTAGGTCGGGTAGTCCGCGGCAGTTCGGCCCGCCGGAGGCGTTGACCACCGGCAAGCTCTCCGGATAGGTGTAGGTCGGTGCACCCAGGATAAAACTCGACGAGGTGAACAGGCCCGCTTTCTTGACACCCAGGATCGGCGCGAATTCTTTGATCCCCCGGTCGATGGCTCCAAACAGGCAGCCGAATTCCGGTGAGTAGTCGGCGGCGACTTTCAGCGGGGCGCGAAGGCGTTTGATCCCGTCGATCAAATTCTGCTCGGCCGGCGCCAGCGTGTCATAAGCGTTGTTGGACAAGCCGATCGCGGACAGCAAGCTGGTGTTCAGGTTGGTCTGCTGGTCCACGACGGTGTGGGAAATCGTGGGCGTGTTGTTGAAAACGGTGACGAGATCGGGTGCGGCATCGGCGTAGATGTTGGCGACGGCGGCGGTTTTACGGAAGTCCTGCTGCAGCGCGGGTAGCTTCGGGTTGAGTTGCTGCGCCAAGGTATTCAGACCCGACAGCACACCGCCGAAGTCGCGGCCGTGTCCCCGCAGTCCTTCGGCCAACGCACTCAGCGTGCCGTTCAATTCGACCGGATCGATCTTCTGCAGCAGGCCGATCAGCGACTGAAACAGCGTGTTGACTTCCAGCGAAACCGCCGAGACCGCCAGATGCGCGCCCGGCTTGAGCGCCGCGGGCGAAGGATCCTTGGGCGGGATGAACTCCACCGACTTGGCGCCGAATACTGTGCTGCTGGCGATGTGGACGGCGGCGTTGGAGGGAATGTAATGCAGTTCGCCGTCGTCGATGGCCAGTCGCAACTGCGCGTGCTCGCCCGCGTAGCTGATGTCGTCGACCTTACCGATCTGGACGCCGCGGAACTTCACCTTGTTGCCGCGGTCCATCTCGAGGCCGGCGCGCGGTGCGGTCAGCGTGACGGTGTCCGTCGGTGAAAACGCCCCCGTGTAAGAGAGGTACGTCAGCACCGCAAATGCCACCAACAGCGCGGCCAGCAGCGCCGCTGCCAGCCGGACGCGGATGCGGTGTGCACCGGTGCTCGCCACTGTCCCCCCTTATCCGGAGAGGTTGAAATTACCGGACGCTCCGTAGACCGCGAGCGAAATGAACAGGGTAATCACGACGACCACGATCAACGACGTTCGCACGGCCTGACCGACCGCCAGACCGACACCCACCGGACCGCCAGAAGCGTTGTAGCCGTAGTACGTATGGATCAGCATCACGGCGATCGACATCACGATGGCTTGCAGGAACGACCACAGCAAGTCGGTAGGAATCAGGAAGGTGCTGAAGTAGTGGTCGTAGAGACCCGCCGACTGTCCGTTGAGGAAGACCGTGGTGGAGCGGGCAGCGAAGAAAGACGCCAGCACCGCAAGCGAATACAGCGGCACGATGGCAATCAAGCCCGCTATCAACCGCGTCGACACCAAATAGGACACCGAGTGCACCGCCATCGACTCGATGGCATCGATCTCCTCGGCGACCCGCATCGCACCCAACTGCGCAGTGGTACCGGCGCCGATGGTCGCCGCCAACGCGATGCCCGCCACCACCGGGGCGACGATGCGAACATTGAGAAATGCCGACAGGAACCCGGTCAACGCCTCAATGCCGATATTGCCCAACGACTCGTAGCCCTGCACGGCGATCACGCCGCCCGACGCGAGCGTCAAAAACGCCGCGACGCCGACCGTTCCGCCGATGAGTACCAGCGCGCCGGTGCCCATGGTCATTTCAGCGATCAGCCGAATGGTCTCCTTGCGGTAGCGGGTGAGCGCGTTCGGGATGTAACGCACCGACTCGCCGTAGAACAGCGCCTGCTCGCCGAAGCTGTCGACCGGCCCGGCAAAGCGGTGGAAGAAACGGCGCATGCGCAGCGTGGCGTCGTAGCTCATCGGCGCCACTCCTCAACCCCGGCCATGCCGGGGTCTTCGTCGATGTCGTAACTCACGGGCGCCTCATCGGGCCAGCACTCGGACACCGATCGCGGTCATGATGACGTTGATCACGAACAGGCAGATGAACGCGTAGACCACCGTCTCGTTGACCGCGACCCCGACGCCTTTAGGACCGCCCTTCACCGTCAGCCCGCGGTAGCAGCCGACCAGACCGGCGACCACACCAAACAGCAGCGCCTTGACTTCGGAGAGCATCAATTCGCCGAGGTGGGTCAGCACGGTCAGGCCGTTGACGAAAGCACCCGGGTTGACGCCCTGCAGCAGCACCGAGAAGACGTAGCCGCCGGCGATGCCGATGGCCGAGACGAGGCCGTTGAGCAGCAGCGCGACGAATGTCGACGCCAGCACCCTGGGCACCACCAGACGTTGAATGGGGTCGATGCCGAGCACCCGCATCGCGTCGATTTCCTCGCGGATTGTGCGCGCGCCCAGGTCGGCGCAGATTGCGGTGGCACCGGCGCCGGCCACCACCAACACGGTGACGACGGGTCCCAGCTGGGTGATGGTTCCGAACGCGGTGCCCGCGCCCGACAGATCGGCGGCGCCGATCTCGCGAAGCAGGATATTGAGCGTGAACGCCACCAAGACGGTGAACGGAATGGCCACCAGCAGCGTCGGGATCAGAGAAACCCGGGCGATCATCCAGGTCTGGTCGAGGAACTCACGTAATTGGAAGGGGCGCTGAAACGTCTTGCGCAACGTCTCCAGAGACATCTCGACGAAACCGCCCACGGCCCGAGCCGGAACCGCGAGCTGTTCGATCAACCTGGTTCCCTTCCCTCGCGGGGTCGATCCCACTTTCGAAAGCGAAGCTTGTGCATGCCCGGTTGCGGCGCCATTGCTTGTGTCCAAGCGGGGGCGCCCGCAGGAGCGCGCCCATCGTAACTAGAACAAGTTCGGCGTGTCAAAGAACCGCAAAATTCGACAAATGTCAGTAACTTGGCAGGTCAGAGCCTTTGTGATCCAAATCATTCTAGAACGTGTTCTAGTTGATTCGGATTTGATACCGGCCGTCTCGTGGGGCGGTCAGTCACTCCATCAACGCGGTGGCCGCAAAGTTGCGCTCCGGGTCGCGACCGGCGAAGTAGTCCTGCATCGCGGTGCTCAGCGCGCCCGGGTCCCAGGCTTGGGCATCCGTCGCGAACCGATGCTCCACAGTCGGTGCCGCCACCAACGTCACCTGCGGGCCGTACACGATGAACACTTGACCGTTGACGTCCTTGGCCGCCGGCGATGCCAGGAAGCACACCAGGGTCACGACATGATCCGGCGAGAGCGGGTCGATCCCGCCGTCGGCCACCTCGGGCGCGTCGCCGAAGACGTCCGCGGTCATCGCGGTCCGGGCCCGGGGGGCGATCGCGTTGGCGCACACGCCGTAGCGGCCGAGCGCACGCGCCGCGGTCAGGGTGAGCGCGGAGATCCCGGCCTTCGCGGCGCCGTAGTTGGCCTGACCGACCGGGCCCACCAGGCCGGCCTCCGACGAGGTGTTGATGATGCGCCCGTAGACCGAGCCGTCGCTTCCCTTGGCCTTGGAACGCCAGTACGTCGCGGCGTTGCGGGTCAACAGGAAGTGCCCGCGCAGGTGCACCGCGATCACCGCGTCCCACTCCTCGTCGGACATGTTGAACAACATCCGGTCACGCGTGATCCCGGCGTTGTTCACCACGATGCCCAGCCCGCCCAGTCCGTCGGCGGTGGCCACCAATTCGTCGGCCGTCTCGCGCCGGCTGATGTCGCCGGCCACGGCGACGGCTTTGGAACCTGCGGAGGCGATCTCGTCGATCACGTCGGAGGCGTCCAGCGCGGCTTTGATGTCGTTGACGACGATGGTCGCGCCCGCGCGGGCCAAGCCGATCGCCTCGGCGCGGCCCAGTCCTGCGGCCGCGCCGGTGACCACCGCGACCTTCCCCGACAGGTCGATCGCGTTCGTGCTGTTGGCCGGCGACGACGCAGACCGCGTCGTGGTCTGAGAAGAAGCCGGACCATTAAGCCCAGTCGATTCATGCTTCGTCATTTATGAAGGCCTCTAGTCTTCGCGGATCAGGGCGGCGCGCGGGCATTCGGCGATCGCCTGCTCGGCCACGGCCTCCATGTCGGCGGGCACCGGATCCAGCTTCACCACCGCATAATCCTCGTCGTCGAGATCGAAGATATCCGGCGCGATTCCCAAGCACACCGCATTGCCTTCGCACCGGTCGTGGTCGACTTTCACCCGCACGACGTTCCTCCTTGAGCCATGACTTCCAATCGGTATGCCCACCATACGACCCGTCCCGGTCGCATCCCGGGGAAAGGTGGGTGGACGCTCAAGACTAGAACGTGTTACAACCACAGGATGGGAATGGGTAGCCGACGACGCAGGCTGCGCAGAACTCCCCGATGACTGGAGGGCAGCCAGGATGCGCATCAGTTACACCCCGGAGCAGGAGGAGCTGCGCCGCGAGCTGCGGTCGTACTTCGCCACGCTGATCACCCCGGAACGTCGCGAGGCACTAAGTTCGACGTCGGGGGAGGTCGGCGAGGGCAACGTCTACCGCGACACCGTCGCGCAGATGGGCAAAGACGGCTGGCTCACCCTGAACTGGCCCAAGGAGTACGGCGGCCAGGACCGCTCGCCGATGGACTCGCTGATCTTCACCGACGAGGCCGCGATCGCCGGCGCGCCGGTGCCGTTCTTGACCATCAACAGCGTCGCGCCGACGATCATGGCCTTTGGCACCGAGGAGCAGAAGAAGTTCTTCCTGCCGCGCATTGCCGCGGGGGAACTGCACTTCTCGATCGGCTACTCCGAGCCCGGCGCCGGCACCGACCTGGCGAACCTGCGGACCACCGCGGTGCGCGACGGCGACGACTACGTGGTCAACGGTCAGAAGATGTGGACCAGCCTGATCGCCTACGCCGACTACGTCTGGCTGGCCGTGCGCACCAATCCCGAAGCCAAAAAGCACCGCGGCATCTCGATGCTGATCATGCCGACCACGGCCGACGGGTTCTCCTGGACCCCGGTGCACACCATGGCCGGCGTCGACACCAGCGCCACCTACTACTCCGACGTCCGCGTTCCGGTGGCCAACCGGGTCGGTGAGGAGAACGCCGGCTGGAAGCTGGTGACCAACCAGCTCAATCACGAGCGCGTCGCGTTGGTGTCAGCAATGCCGATCATCATGGCGCTCAACCAAGTTCGCGAATGGGCGCAGAACACCAAGGACCACAACGGTTCTCGACTGATCGATTCGGAATGGGTGCAGCTCAACCTGGCCCGGGTGCACGCAGGCGTCGAGGTCCTCAAGCTGATCAACTGGGAGCTGGCCTCGGTGGAATCAGCACCGTCGCCGGCGGACGCTTCGGCGGCCAAGGTGTACGGCACCGAATTGGCCACCGAGGCCTACCGGCTGCTGATGGAGGTGCTGGGCACCGCGGCGACCTTGCGTCAAGACTCACCCGGCGCGCTGCTGCGCGGACGGGTCGAGCGGATGCACCGGGCGTGCTTGATCCTGACCTTCGGCGGCGGCACCAACGAGGTGCAACGCGACATCATCGGCATGGTGGCGCTCGGCCTGCCCCGAGCCAACCGCTAACGAAATCACGGAGAATCCATGGACTTCACGACAACCGAAGCCGCCGACGATCTCGGCGGTCTGGTCACCACGATCGTCGATGCGGTGTGCACGCCCGAGCACCAGCGCACGCTCGACGGCCTCGAGGAGCGGTTCGACCGCGAGCTCTGGGGAAAGCTCGCCGACGCCGACATCCTGTCCACCGCTGCGCCGGAGTCGTTGGGCGGGGGCGGGTTTGGCGTGCTGGAACAGGTCGCCGTGCTGGTCGGTCTCGGTCGGCAACTGGCGGCCGTCCCCTATCTGGGCTCGGTGGTCCTGGCGGCCGGGGCGTTGGCCCGCTTCGGTTCGGCTGAGCTGCAACAAGAATGGGGCACACCCGCGGTTTCCGGCTCGAAGATCCTGGCGGTCGCGTTGGCCGGCGAGATGGGCGACGGGCCCGTCCAGGCTGCCAGTTCGGGTGGGGGCTTCCGGCTGACCGGGACCCGCACCCAGATCGCCTACGGACCGGTTGCCGACGCTTTTCTGGTGCCCGCCGAAACCGATTCCGGCACTTGCGTGTTCCTGGTTGCCGCCGACGAACCCGGTGTCACGGTGACGTCCCTGGACACCACCGGCCTGGGCAGCATCGGGGCGCTGCGGCTAGACGGCGTCGAGGTGTCCAGCGGGCGGGTCGTCGGCGGTGACGAGGTTGTGGGTTGGCTCGGCACTCTGGGCGCGTTGGGCCACAGCGCTTTCCAGCTCGGTGTGCTGGAAAGAGGCCTGCAGATGACTGCCGAATACGCCCGCGAGCGTGAGCAGTTCGACCGCCCGATCGGCAGCTTCCAGGCAGTGGGCCAGCGACTCGCCGACGCCTATATCGACGTCAAAGGTCTGCGGCTGACCGTGACCCAGGCGGCGTGGCGGCTCAGCGAGGACCTGCCGGCCGACACCGAGGTGGCCACCGCCGCGTTTTGGGCCGCCGATGCCGGACACCGGGTGGCGCACAGCATCGTGCACATTCACGGCGGTGTCGGCA
>NZ_JBYCLD010000008.1:0-9504 GCF_057473725.1 Mycobacterium sp. TH-M11
GGCGCTGACCATTCGTGACCTCATCGGCGAGCGGCCGATCTTCCGACGAGAACAGGCGGTCGGGTTGTCGACGACTGCCTATCTGCTGGCCAAGGTCACGGTGTTCTGTGTGTTCGCAACCGCCCAGGCGGCCGTCGCAACGACCATCGTCCGCTTGGGTAAAGGTGCGCCCACTGCGCATCCTCCGTTCTTCGACGACGCGACGTTCTCGCTGTTTGTCACCGTCGCCGGAACCTGCGTGGCCTCAGCCATCCTCGGTCTGATGCTCTCGGCGATCGCTCAGTCCAATGAGCAGATCATGCCGTTGCTGGTGGTGTCGATCATGTCGCAGCTAGTACTTGCCGGCGGCATGATTCCGGTAACCGGTCGAGCAGGGCTCAATCAGATGTCCTGGCTGACCCCCGGGCGCTGGGGTTACGCCGCCGGCGCGTCCTCGATCGACTTTCCGGACCTGGTGAAGGTCAAGCAGATTCCGACCAACGACCCGATCTGGCAGCACTCCAAGCACATCTTCCTGCTGGACATGGGCATGCTGGCAGCGCTGTCGCTGTTCTACGCCGGATACGTGCGCTGGAGTATCCGGCTCAAGCGTTAGCCAGGCTGGCCAGCGCGTACTCGCTGACCGCGATCAAGGCGTCGGTCGCAGATCTGCGGTCCCGGGCATCGACGTTGATCACCGGGACGTGGGCGGGCAAGGTCAGCGCCTTGCGCACCTCGGCTGCCGGATACCTTGGCGTGCCGTCGAATTCGTTGACCGCGATCAGGAACGGCAGGTTGCGATGCTCGAAGAAGTCGACGGCGGCGAAGCAGTCCTGCAAACGCCGGCAGTCCACCAGGATCACCGCGCCGATCGCACCGCGCACCAGGTCGTCCCACATGAACCAGAATCGGCGCTGGCCGGGCGTACCGAACAGATAGAGCACAAGATCCTCATCGAGGGTGATCCGGCCGAAGTCCATGGCAACCGTGGTGGTCCGCTTCTCCGGGGTGGCGTCGACCATGTCGACGCCGGCGGAGGCGTCGGTGACCATCGCCTCGGTGCGCAGCGGCATGATCTCCGACACCGAGCCGACGAATGTGGTCTTGCCCGCGCCGAAACCACCGGCGATGACAATTTTGGTGGACGCGGTGTCACGCGACTTGTGCATCGGGGCGACCCTGGCATCAGAGCGCTCGTAGGCCACGGAGCGTCCTTCCTATCAGTTCGCGGCGTTCATCACCGGTGGAGCGTTCGGTCAACGTCCGATTAACTCGAAGGTAGCCCGAAGTCACCAAATCGCCGACCAACACGCGCGCGACACCCAGCGGCAGATCTAACCGAGCCGATATTTCGGCCACCGACGGGCTTTTGCGGCACAGCTGCACAATTCTGTCCCGCACATCGCCCCGCGGCCACCGGTGGAACATCGCCGACTGCAAGGCCTGCACCGGCGCTTCCAACGGGATGTCGACCGTGGCCTTCGTTCGGCCCGCCGTCAGGGCGTACGGCCGGACCAGACTCGCCTCAACTGGCGGCGGCTCGGGCTCCAACGGCTGACGATTGTCCATGACCGCTCAGGAGTTCAGTGGGGCACGCCGCGACGACTGGACCACGTTGCCCACCCGTTCGACGAGCACCGCCATCTCGTATCCGATCTGCCCGATGTCGCACGACGTCGCGGCCAGCGTGGCCAGATACGAACCGTCACCGACCTGCATCAGCAGCAGGTAGCCGTTCTGCATCTCCACCACCGACTGCAACACCTGGCCACCCTCGAACAGCGCAGCGGCGCCGCTGGCCAGGCTGGCCAGACCTGACGACACCGCCGCCAGCTGGTCGGCGCGCTCCTTCGGCAGCCGCTCGCTGGCCGCCATCAGCAGTCCGTCAACGGATACCAGGATGGCGTGCGACACCCCGCGGACTTCACGGGCGAAGTTCGACAGCAGCCAGTCCAGGGAGTTGTCGGCGGGCACAGATTGAAAGCCAGCGGTCATTCGGGTCCTTGGTCGTTGTCACGGGCGTGCGACCGCGCTGCGCGGATGCCGCCGAAGTGGTTGCTCATCGAGGCGCGCACGGCCTCCGGGTCGCGTAGCGGAGCCCGATGCGCGGGGGTGCGGCTCGCGCCGGTGGTGGTTCCGGTGGTAGTGCCGTTGTTGTCGTCGGCGCGGTGGTGCGCGTTTCCGTTCGGCTCCCCCCCGCCGGGCACCAGCCGTGCGCCGGGTTCGCGCACTGGCAGGCCCTGCTCGGTGTGTCGCTGCACGGGCGTGTTCTCCACTTCGGCGGCAGCCGACCAGCCCCGGTCCCACACCGTCTGCCAGTCCAGATCCGGGCTGTGCGCCAGCTCGCGCGGGTCGACCAACCATTCGGAGAGCATCTGTTTGTAGATCAGATCGTCCGCGGGCGACTCGGGCGGCGGGGGGGCTTCGGGGGCCGCCCAAACGTCCTCGAACGGGGCCGCCGGCACGGCCGGCTCGGCTTCGGGCCGCTTCCGGTTTTCCCGGCTCTCGCGGTTGAATCGGACCCGCGAGCCGAAGAACGACGAGGTGTTCGAGGCCGGCTGTGCCACGGGTTGTTCCCGGGCGGGCTCGGCAGTCTCCGCCGGAGCGGCCGACGGCTCGGGTTGCGGCGGCGACGCGGCCGCAAGCCCGACGATCCCGCTGCCGCCGGGCCTGCGCCGCGGCAGCAGGCTGATCGACGACTCGGTCGAGGGCAAGCCGTTTCGTTCCGAGGTGTCCTCGGGCTCGGCCGGCAATTCGGGCTCTACCAGCGGCTCGGGCCACGTGGGGACGGGCGCTGCTGCCACCGGCTCGGTTTTGCGCGGCGCCGCCGTGCCCGCGTCGGCACTCGCCAGCACGGTCGACGGCAGATAGACCTCGGCGGTCGTGCCCGACCGCGCCTCCTCGATCGACGAGGCGCGCAGCCGAACCCGGATGGCGTGCCGGTCGGCCAGCCGACCGACCACGAACAGGCCCATGTGGCGGGCGCTGTCGGGGTTGACCTCTCCACCCGCACGCAGGCGCATGTTGGCGATTCGGCGGTCGCCGTCAGTCATGCCCAGCCCGACGTCGACGATCTGCAGCAGCACCGCCCCGTCGCTGCGGAAGCCCGCCGACACCCGAACCGGCGATGCCGGCGGCGAGTACCGCAGCGCGTTGTCGATCAACTCCGCAAGGAGATGGGCGATGTCGCCGGAGGCCGCTCCCACGATCATGCAATCGGGCACCATCGACGTCTCGACCCGTCGGTAGTCCTCGACCTCGGAGGCGGCCGCATGGATGATCGACGCCAGCGGCGCAGCCGTGCGCTGATCGCGGCGCGAGCCCTGCGCGCCGGCCAGCACCAGCAGGTTCGCGCCGTTGCGGCGCATCCGGGCGGCCAGGTGGTCGAGACGGAACAGGCTGTCGAGTCGCTCGGGATCTTCTTCATTGCGCTCGAGGCGGTCGATCAGCGAGAGCTGCTGGTCCACCAGCGACCGATTGCGCCGCGACATCGTCTCGAACATGTCGTTGACCAGGTGCCGCAGTCTGGCTTCGTCGCCCGCCAAAAGTAAGGCCTGGGTGTGCAATTCGTCGACTGCGTGCGCGACCTGACCGATTTCTTCGGTGGTGTGCACCGGCAACGGCTCGGGCGGCGACTCGTCGCCGGCCCGCACCCGGGTGATCTCCCGCTCGAGGTCTTCGTGGGCGACTTTCAGGGCGCCGTCGCGCAGCACCCGCAGCGGCTGGATCAGCGAGCGTGCGACCAGCAACACGATGACCAGCGCGGCGGCGAGGGCGGACAACACCAGGACGGTGTCTCGGATCGCGGCATTGCGACGGTTGTGGGCCTGGTTCTCGACGGCCTTGGTCACCTTCCCGGTGATGTCCTTGATGATCCGCGCGGCGATTTCGTCGGTGGTCTGCACCGAGCGCAGCAACGCCGGGTTGTTCACCAGCTTTTGCGCCGGATCGGACATCAGACCCATCCGCGTCACCATCTGCTGCTGCAGCGTCTTGGCCTCTGGAGAGCCGACACCCAGCACTTCGGCCATGCCGAACAGGGTCGACGGCTCGGTACCCGCCAGGGTGATCATCGACGTGCGCAGTTCGGGCTCGGGCAGTGCAGCGCCGCGTGCGATCAGCACCTGCTGCATCATCATCTGGCCGCGGGCGCCGATCGCCCGGCTCAGACCCTGCGCCTGGGCCCGGATCTGTTCGTTGTCGACGCGAACCGACCCGTCGATCGCGTTCTCGGCGGTCAACAGGATGGGCGCGTAGGTCGTCACCCGTGCACGCAGTCCGAGGGTGTTCGACTCGACGTTGTCCAGCAGGGACTGCCCGCCGTCCAGCATCGCGTCGATGCCGGCGGCGACGTCGGGCGCGACGTTGGTGTCGTGCAATCGGGCCTCGAGCTCACTTTTGCGGGCGTCGTAGTTCTTTTTCGCGCCGTCCGAATCGCCACCGGTCGAGCCCGCCAGCAATGCGACGTCGAGCGCCGACATGTATTTGGTTATAGCCGGAACCATCTCGGCGCGGTCGGCGGCCAACCGCAGCCGATGCGCGTCGCTGAGCGCACCCGCAACACGAAATCCGCCGAATACCATTGCCAGCAACAATGGCAGCGCCACAATGGCGAGGACTTTCCACCTGACCGGCCAATTTCGCACCGACCACGAAGCCGGCCGTTTCACCGAGGCTGACTCGTCGCCGGTGTTACCCGTCGGCTCGTTTTTAGACGACGAGATCGACCGCTTGGAGCGGGCAAACATGGTCACCGGAACAGCGCGGTGTGAGCGTCCGCTCCGCTGAATCGCAGTAATAGCGCGTCGTTCATGGGGACTTCCTGCTAATTGCGCTCACCCCGAGCGACGGGCAAGCCTTACACGCCTGGCAATTCAGCGAGTATGCCAGGCTGTGGCGGCAGTGACCACAATTCTTACGGAACAGACAGAGTTCAGCGAAGCGCCAGCGACTCTGCCTCAGATAGCCGAGCAAATAATCTCCACAGCCAGCACCACCAACGGCGGCGGGTATCGGGCACCCGGGTCCCAACGCTTTCCCGGTTACCGTGTGGTGTGTTCAGGCTGCTGTTTCACTCCCCTCGAATCCCGCCCAATACGGGTAACGCAATCCGGACGGCGGCCGCCACCGGAGCAGAACTGCATCTCGTCGAGCCATTGGGTTTCGACCTGACCGAACCGAACCTGCGTCGCGCCGGACTGGATTACCACGACCTGGCATCGGTCACCGTCCACCCGTCACTCGACGAGGCGTGGGCGGCACTGGCGCCGCCGAGGGTGTTTGCCTTCACCGCCCATGCGACGCAGGTGTTCACCGAGGTCAGCTATCAGGTCGGTGATGTCCTCATGTTCGGCCCCGAGCCGACCGGACTGGACGCGGCAACACTGGCCGATCCCCACATCACTGAGCGCGTGCGCATCCCGATGCTCGACGGGCGGCGGTCGCTGAACCTGGCCAACGCCGCCGCAGTGGCGGTGTACGAAGCGTGGCGTCAGCACGGTTTCGCCGGCTCGGTCTGACGTCGTACGCGTTACCAGGTGTTCCAGTGCGTGAGTTGCTCGGCCGGTAGCCGCTTGGCCGGCTTGAAGTCGGTGCCCTTGGTGTAGGCGATCGGGAACAGGCCGCCCTGGCTGTACTTCTGGTAGGGAATGCCGACGATGTCGGCGACCTTTTCCTCGCCGCCACGGATCAGGTGCAACGTCGTCCAGCAGGTGCCCAGCCCGCGCGAGCGCAGCGCCAGGCAGAAGCTCCAAACCGCCGGGTGCAGCGACGCCCAGAATCCCGCGCCGCCCGTCGGTGCCTGGTCCTCGCGGCCTTCGATGCACGGGATCATCAGTACCGGCGCCCGGTGGATGTGCTCGGCCAAATAGCTCGCGGAATCGCGGACCGCCGGCATCCGCTCCCCACGGGTGTCGCCGTCGGCGTACTCCGGCGCCGGTGACTTCAAGTAGCCCCGCGCGTTGTCCAGGTAGATTTCGCCGATCGCTTTCTTCTCGGCCTCGTCCTCGACGAAAACCCATTGCCAGCCTTGGGAATTGGAGCCGGTCGGCGCCTGCAGCGCCAGGTCGAGACATTCCATCAGGAGATCGCGGGACACCGGCTTGTCAAAGTCGAGGCGCTTGCGGACCGAACGGGTGGTGGTGAGGAGTTCATCGACAGAAAGATTGAGGGCCATGCCTTGGAGACTACATTCGCGCCGTTTCCGGCAGCCTTGTCACACTGGCCACAGCGGTAGCAGCTTCGTGGGCACGTTCCTTTTTCGAAAACGACGCGTATCCGATATCACTCGCGGCGGGCGGAGCCGGTGATATCGCATGTGGGTACGAAAACGAAAAAGAGTGGACCCCAAGACCTGTGCCGCTGCGCCGCTCGAGGTCTGGGCCTCTCGAAATCTGGGCCTGGGTCAGCGGAAGTCGCGGGACTTCGCTCCAATCTTGAGGGTGAGCTCGGCAAACCGCTCGGCCATGACGGTGACTGCGCCACTGGCATTTTGGACCTGGCCACGGATCAGCAACGCCGACGCCGACTGAGCCAGTCTGCGGTGCCGTGCCCACACCCCCGGCGTGCAGAGTACGTTGACCATCCCGGTCTCGTCCTCGAGGTTGACGAACGTCACGCCACGAGCCGTGCCCGGTCGCTGCCGATGCGTGACCGCCCCGGCCACCAACACTCGGTCGCCGTCGGGCACTGACAGCAGTTCGGCGGCGGGTATCACCCCTAACTCGTCGAGGTCCGATCGCAGGAACTGGGTCGGGAAGCTGTCCGGCGAGATACCGGTGGCCCACACGTCGGCCGCCGCCAACTCCACCTCGCTCATTCCGGGTAGCGACGGCACATGCGACGACGAGCCCACCCCCGGTAAGCGGTCCGGCCGCCCCGTGGCGGCGGCACCGGCCGCCCACAGCGCCTCGCGTCGCGACATCCCGAAGCATCCCAGCGCGCCCGCGGTGGCCAGCGCCTCGACCTGTGGCACGGACAGCCGAACGCGGGTCGTCATATCCAGCAGGGAAGTAAAGGGGCCGTGGGCTTTTCGCTCTTCGACCAGCTTCTCGGCCAGGCCTTCCCCGATGTGACGGACCCCGCCCAGTCCCAGCCGCACCTCGGTTCCACCGTTCTCGCACGTGGCATGCACCAAGCTGGCATTGGCATCCGGCCTGTGCACCGTCACACCATGCCTGCGCGCGTCGGCCACCAGCGACTGCGGCGAGTAGAAGCCCATCGGCTGCGCACGCAGCAGCGCCGCGCAGAACACCGCGGGGTGATGCAGCTTGAACCACGACGAGTAGAAGACCAGCGACGCGAAGCTCAGCGAATGGCTCTCCGGGAAGCCGAAATTCGCGAACGCCTCCAGCTTTTCATAGACCCGGTCGATGACCTCGTCGGAGGCGCCGTGCAGGCTCCGCATGCCGTCGTAGAACCGGCCGCGCAACCGCTGCATGCGTTCGGTCGACCGCTTGGATCCCATGGCACGGCGCAGTTGATCGGCCTCCGCGCCGGTGAAACCGGCGCAGTCCACTGCGATCTGCATCAACTGCTCCTGAAACAGCGGAACTCCCAACGTCTTATGCAACGCCGACTCCACCGACGGGTGGTCGTAGACGATCGGGTCGAGGCCGTTGCGCCGCCGAATGTACGGGTGGACCGATCCGCCCTGGATCGGCCCGGGGCGGATCAACGCCACCTCGACCACCAGGTCGTAGAACACCCGCGGCTTGAGCCGCGGCAAGGTGGCCATCTGCGCGCGGGACTCCACCTGGAACACCCCGACGGAATCGGCGCGCTGCAACATCTCGTACACCGCCGGTTCGGACAGGTCCAGCGCGGCCAGGTCGACCTCGATGCCTTTGTGCTCGGCCACCAGGTCGATGGCGTAATGCAGCGCCGAGAGCATGCCCAGGCCGAGCAGATCGAATTTCACCAGACCGATTGCCGCGCAATCGTCTTTGTCCCACTGCAATACGCTGCGGTTTGCCATGCGGGCCCATTCCACCGGGCAGACGTCGGCGATCGGGCGATCGCAGATCACCATGCCGCCGGAATGGATGCCCATGTGCCGGGGCAGGTTCTGGATCTGGGTGGCCAGCTCGACCACCTGCTCGGGAATGCCGTCGATGTCCGACGGGCGCCCGCTCCAGTGGCTGATCTGCTTGCTCCAGGCGTCCTGCTGCCCTTGCGAGAATCCCAGGGCACGGGCCATGTCGCGCACCGCGATTCGGCTGCGGTAGGTGATCACGTTGGCGACCTGGGCGGCGTAGTCGCGGCCGTACTTGTCGTAGACGTACTGGATGACGTTTTCGCGCAGATCCGACTCGATGTCGATGTCGATGTCGGGCGGGCCGTCACGAACCGGTGACAGGAAGCGCTCGAACAGTAGCTCGTTGGCGACCGGGTCGACCGCGGTGACGCCGAGCGCGTAGCAGACTGCCGAGTTGGCCGCCGATCCCCTGCCCTGGCACAGGATGTTGTTCTCCCGGCAGAACCGGGTGATGTCGTGGACCACCAGAAAGTATCCCGGAAACTTCAGTTGCGCAATGATTTCCAGCTCGTGCTCAATCTGGGCATACGCCTTGCGCGCCTGAGCCGGCTGACCGTAGCGGCGCTGCGCCCCTGCCATGGTCAGCTCACGCAGCCAGCTGTCTTCGGTGTGCCCGGGCGGGACGTCAAACGGCGGCAACTGCGGGGCAATCAGCGCCAGGCCGAAGGCGCACTGCTCGCCGAGTTCGGCAGCGGCGGTCACCGCACCAGGGTGCTGCGCGAACAGCCGCGTCATCTCCTCACCGGAGCGCAGATGCGAACCGCCCAGCGGGGCAAGCCAGCCGGCCGCCTCGTCCAGCGATTGCCTGGCCCGGATCGCGCCCATCGCCATCGCCAGCCGGCGCCGTGACGGCGCAGCGAAGTGCGCTCCGGTGGTCGCAACACTGCTGAGTCCGAACCGCTGCGCCAACATGGCCATTTCGGCGTTGATGTCGTCGTCGACCGGGCAGCCGTGATGGGTCAACTCGACACTGATCCGATCGGAGCCGAACCGGTCCACCAGATCGGCCAGCGCCGCCGAGGCAGCGTCCGGCCCGCCGGTGGTCAGCGCGGAGCGAACGTGACCTTTGCGGCAGCCCGTCAGGATGTGCCAGTGCCCGCCCGCCGCCTCGGTGAGCGCGTCATAGTCGAAGCGCAGCTTGCCTTTCTCGCCGCCGGCCAGATGCGCCGCCGCCAGCTGCCGCGACAGCCGGCGATAACCCTCTGGCCCGCGAGCCAGCACCAGCAGATGCGGGCCGGCCGGATCGGGATCGTCGGTCCTGGCGCCGGATTCCCCGGAACAAAGCGACAGCTCGGCGCCGAACACCGTCCGCATATCCAATTCGACGGCCGCTTCGGCAAACCGCACCGCGCCGTAGAGGCCGTTGTGGTCGGTCAGCGCGATGGCTCGCAGGCCGAGCCGCACCGCCTCCTCGACCAACTCCTCCGGCGCACTGGCCCCGTCGAGAAAGCTGTACGCCGAATGCGCATGCAGCTCGGCGTATGGGACGG
>NZ_JBYCLD010000009.1:0-10706 GCF_057473725.1 Mycobacterium sp. TH-M11
TGTCGCTGTGGTCGGCGTACGACGTGATGTTGATGCACACCGTGCTGCCCTAGCCACGCTGAGTCGTCTGGCTCGTACGTTCGGGGTCATGATCGCCCTGCCTGCACCGAGATCGACGTTTTGGCGGCAAAGTGCGAGTAGCAGGCCGCCAAAACGTCGATCTCGACGCGGGGAAGGCAACTCCCAGCCATCGCTAGGGCGCCAGGTTGAAGCTCATATCGACCGCTGTACCTTTTGGTGTGCAATCCATTTCGAGCCAGTCGCTGACCGCGCGGATCAGCAGCAACCCCCGTCCGCGGACACCGGGATTAGTAGCCGCGGGCTTCCAGGACCCTTTGTCGGTGATCTTGATGCGAACCCGCGCGCCGTCGTTTTCGCCTTTGATACGTATCTTTCCGGGTTTGCGGCCGTGATAGCCGTGCTCGATGCTATTAGCCACGGCTTCGTTGACCGCCAGCACGATGTCGGCCACCCGCGCATCGCAAACTCCTGCGTCTTTCAGCCACTCCGCGAATTGATGCCGCAGTTCGCTGAGTTGATCGGCATCGACCACCCGGTGGATGGCCAGCACCGGGTACGGCCGTCGATAGACGATGATTGCGATGTCGTCGTCGTAGCCACCGGGCGGCGCCAATTCGGCCAGCGCCGCATCGGCGACCTCGTCGACGGTGCTGTTCATTCCGCGGGCCACCGTCGCACCGAGGTGGGCGATCCCGTCATCGAGGGTCATGTCGCGCCGCTCGACCAGGCCGTCGGTGTAGAGCATCAATGTCGAACCGGGCGTCAACGTGATGGCCGCTTGTGGGCGAGAACTCTTGCGCTGCACCGCTAATGGAACCGACCGGGCATCGCTGATCAGGGTATGCGCGTGCCCCGGTGCGGCCAGTATCGCGGGTAGGTGGCCGGCGCAGCTGTAGCAGAATTCGCCGGACTCGGTGTCCAGGACTGCCAGGAACACCGTGGTGCAGAACGCGTTGGGGATCAGATCGGCGACCGCATCGAGATCCTCGAGCAGCATTGCGGGCTCGGCCCCGGTGAGTAGCAGCGCACGTGCGGAGGCGCGGAGCTGACCCATCACCGCCGCAGCCGTGAGGCCGCGCCCCACACAGTCGCCGACGATGATGCCGATCCGATGGTCCCCGATTCGCAGTACGTCGTACCAGTCGCCGCCGATTTCGAGCGGCGCGACGGCCGGCTCGTAGCGAACGGCGAAGCCGGGCGGCAGCTTGGCGGGTGCGAGCATCGCGTGCTGGAGGGTCAGCGAGGTTTCGCGGGCGGCCTCGAACTGGCGCACGTGCTGAATCGCCAGCCCGAGGTGGCCGACCAGCACGGTGATCAGCAGGCGATCCTCGGCGCTGATCCGCCGCGGCACCCGAAGTTCGAGCCACAGGGCGACGCCTCCCCCGCCGGTGAGGACCGCTACGACTCCACTCGACTTGCCGGGGTCATGGGGGCTTTCGACAGGTTGAACGGTCAGCGGCAGCTGGCTTCGCGCGTGCTCGAAGATCTCCCGCAGCGCCGGTTCGAGATTTCGCCAGTGCGACGAAATCCGTTCGTCGGCAACCTGAATGGCTGGATCACCACCGGCGGTGGGCCACACCGCGGCAACGACCCGGTGCACGTCGAGGGCCAGCCGACACTCATCGAGCGTGCCCGACAAGACGTCGGACAAGCTCTTGGCCACGCTGACTGCGGTGGCCAAGCGCAGCACCGCACTTTCCCTCGCGGCGAACGCGCGCTCGGCGGTGATGTCGCGCAGGGTGCCCACGTAGACGTCGCCGTCGGTGGTATCGGCATCGACCCGGTTGACGTTGGCCGCGACCCACACCAGTCGGCCGTCGCGATGCCGGATCGGGGTCTCGTACTGGACTTGGGCTTCCGCGTCCAGCCGGGCCTGTTGGAGTTGCGCCGCCTTCTCGTCGACCAGCCACGGATGCGGCCACCGGTACGGCAATCCGTGGGCTCCGTAGCCGGTGAGTTTGGCGAAGGCGTCGTTCAATTCGATCACGGCGCCGGTGCGATCGGAAACGAAGAAGCCTTCCTGCAACGAGTTCACCACGGCGTCGCGGAACTGGTCACGGTTGGCTAGATGTTCTGCGCGGGCGCGCTGTTCCTCGGATTTCCGCATCGCCGTATCCAGCGGGGCGAGGGTGTGCAGGAGAAACGCCAGCGCCTCTGCACCGTCGAAGCCCGGCAGCTCGTGCGCCAGTTTGCTGACCAGCCCAGAGTGTTCTTCGATGATCGTCAGTATGCCGATGCCGTTGCGTAGTGCCTCGCGCCCCAGCGCATTGCCCACGCCGAGATCCTGGGCGTCGCTCGTCTGCAGATAGGTGCGCAGCGCCGCCGCGTACCCGACGAAGAAATCGTCGGATCTCATGCGGTGAACACCGGCGCGGGAATCACCGGTGCCGGCGCGCCGACATCGACATACAAGCCTCCCGGTTCTCCGCGCCGGACATAAGGCGGCGGACGTAGGTCTGGCGCCAAGACTAACCGACCCGCACGGTCGTTGACCGTGCGATACTGTCTTGTCGAATTTGTCCGGCGGCCCGGATCGGCACGGTCCCTGCCAGAAACGACACCACTTCAGATGAAGGATGGCCGTTGTCAGCTGCGGATCCGATCACCACTTCTGTCGCGCATAGCGACGGCGCCGCCGTGGTCAGCATCGGCGGTGAGATCGACTTGAGCACCGCGCCGGCCTTCGAAGAGGCCATCGCGCAAGCGCTTGAGAGCAATCTCAGCGTTCTCGTGATCGAACTTTCCGAGGTCACGTTCATGGCGTCGGTCGGGCTACGGATATTGGCAGCGACCAGCGAGAAGGTCGGCGAATCGACCCGAATCGCGGTAGTGGCCAACAGTCTGGCAGCCAGCAGACCGATCCAGCTGACCGGCCTCGACACCGTCGTCGCGCTGTACCCGACCCTCGACGAGGCGCTGGCCGGTCTGAGTGGGTAACGCCTAGGGCCGCAGCACCTGGCGCGCGATTGCGTACTTGTGCACTTCGGTCGGTCCGTCGTAGAGCCGGAAGGCCCGCATGTCGGAGAAGATCATCGCGACCGGTGTTTCATCGGAAATTCCTATGCCGCCCAGGATTTGGACGCAACGATCGGCGACCTTGAACAGCTCCTCCGACACGTAAGCCTTGACCATCGAGCTTTCGTGCCGGCCGGTGCCCCGATCGCCCATGTCCAGCGTCCAGCACGCCCACCAAATCGCGAGCCGGCATTGCTGCAGCGCGATTTCGTTGTCGGCGATCATGAAGCTGACGCCTTGATGCTCACCGAGGGTCTTGCCGAAGGCGGTCCGTTCGCGGGCGTGGTTGATCGCGATCGACTGCGCGCGGCAGGCGGCTCCCAGCCAGCGCATGCAGTGCGTCAGCCGCGCGGGCGCCAGCCGCAACTGGGCGTACCGCAGCGCCTGGCCGACTTCGCCGAGCACCGCCGAGGCGGGCAGGCGAAGGTCGTTGAACCGCACGACACCGTGTCCCTCGACGTAGTTGCGGTCCATCGTGTTCATCACCCGCTCGATCTCGATGCCGTCCGGGCCCGTAGCGCCCGGACCCTCGCACAGAAACAGGGTGGGGCCGTCTGGACCGTGCGGATTGGGCGCCACCCGGGCCATGATGATCCACGTCCGCGCGCCGTTGGCGCCGGTGATCAGCCACTTGCGGCCGTTGATGACGTAGTGGCTGCCGTCGAAATCCGCTGTGGTGTTCAGCTGGTTGGGATCTGAACCAGCGCCGCCGGGTTCGGTCATGGCGAACACCGACCGCTGCCGGCCGTCGATCACCGGGATGAGGAACTGCTCGACTTGTTCTTGACGGGCGACTCGACCTAGCAGGAACATGTTGCCCTCATCGGGCGCGGCGCAGTTGAGCGCGATCGGGCCCAGCGTCGACCAACCGGCCGCCTCGAACAGCACCGCCTGCTCCCGGTGGGACGGCTCGCGGCCGCCAAAACGCTTGGGCGCCTGGAAGGTCAGCAGCCCGGCGTCGCGGGCCAGCCCGACCAGCTCGGCGCGCAGCCCGTCGTCGGGACCGTGCCGGGTGAGCCGGGGATCGGTCTCGTACGGCACGATCTTGTCGGCGACGAACGCGCGGATCTGGTCGCGCAGCGCGGCGGTGTCGGCGGGGATGTCGAAGTCGATCACGGGCCCTCCATCGGGGTCACTGCATCAGGGTCACTGCATCAGGGTCAGGGCCTGCTCGAACAGGCGCACGGTGGCATCGTGGAGCAGGTCGCCGACGTCCTTGGGGGCCTTGCCCGCAAAGGCCCGCGCGTGGGTGCCCTCCAGCACGATGCCGAGCTTGAAGCATGCCAGCACGGTGTACCAGGTGACGCCGGACAGGTCGCGGCTGGTGTTGCGGGCGTACTGCTCGACGAGGTCGCCCGGGGCGGCCATCCCGCCGTGGTCGAACAACTGACCGCCGAAGGCCGCCGACTGTCCCCAGGTTGCCAGCAACCAGCCGAGGTCAAGCAGGGGGTCACCGATCGTGGACATCTCCCAGTCGACGATCGCGACGACCTCAGGGCCGGTGCGGGAGAACATCACGTTGGCCGCGTGATAGTCGCCGTGCATGATGCCCGGTGTCCAGTGTGACGGCCGGCCTTGCTCGAGCCAGGCGGCGACGTCGTCGACACCGGGGATGTCCGGACCCGGGTAGTCGTCGAACTCCCGATATGACTCCAGTTCTGAAAGCCACCGTGGCACTTGGCGTTCCAGAAAACCGTCGGGCTTGCCGTAGTCGGTCAAGCCGACTGCGGTGTAGTCGAGCGCGCCGAGCTTGGCCAGCGACTCGGCCATCGACAGTCCCATCCTGAAGCGCACCCCGGCGTCGCCGGCGTGCAGCTCTGGCAGTTCCTGCCCAGCGTTGAACCCGTCGATCGGTTCCATCAGGTAGAAGACCGCATCACCGAGCACGTCGGGGTCGGGGCAGCTGGCGATCAGGCGCGGATGCGGCACGTCGCTTCCGGCCAGCGCCGCCAGCACTTCGGTCTCGCGCATGATCACCGCGTTGCTGCGCGGGCGCAGATGCCGGGGTCCGCGCCGCAGTACGTACTCGCGTCCGGAGCGGGTGAACCGCAGCATGATGTTCTGGGTGCCGCCGCTGATCCGGGTGACGTTCTCCAGCGGGCCGTCGCCCAACCCCCGGCCCGACATCCACTCCGCGAGGCCGTCCGGGGCTTTGAGCTCCTCCACGAAGGTGAAGCTACTACGCAGCCCAGCGCCCTCACAGCCGGCCCGCGTAGTGTCCGATACTGGCTACTAACGGAAGGAATGACAATGGCGCGGACAGACAGCGATTCGTGGGAAATCACTGAGAGCGTGGGCTCGACTGCCCTCGGTGTCGCCGCGGCCCGGGCCGCCGAGACCGTCAGTGCGGACCCGCTGATCCAGGACCCGTTCGCGCAGGTGTTCCTCGACGCTGCCGGTCCGGGCATGTGGAGCCTGACTTCGGACCCGAAGCTCTCGGCGGCGCTGACCGATCTGGAGCCTGACGTGGGCGCGTACCGGCAGGTGATGATCGACTTCATGGCCGTGCGGACCAAGTGGTTCGACGAATTGTTCCTTGACGCGGTGGCATCGGGCATCCGGCAGGTGGTGATCCTGGCATCTGGCCTCGATTCCCGATCGTGGCGACTGCCCTGGCCCGACGGGACCACGGTGTACGAACTGGATCAGGCCAAGGTGCTGGACTTCAAGACGGGCACCTTGGCGCGCCATGGCGCTCAGCCGGCTGCCACACTGGTGAGCGTGCCGGTCGATCTGCGCGATGACTGGCCAAAAGCGTTGCAGGAAGCGGGCTTTGACACTACTACGGCGACGATGTGGTCGGCCGAGGGATTGCTGCGTTATCTTCCCGCGGCGGCGCAGGATCTGTTGTTGGAGCGAATCGATTCGCTCAGTGCGCCTGGTAGCCGGCTGGCCACCAACGGGCCGTCGAAGAATGCGGTGAACCCCGACCTGTTGGCCAGTCAGCGTGAGCGGTCGACGCGCTTTCGTGCCGCTGCGACCGAGGTCCTCGGCGCCGAGATCCCCGACGTCGACGAGCTCTGGTATCCCGAGCAGCGCACCGAGGTCCTCGACTGGTTGGGCGAGCACGGGTGGGATGCCACCGCGATCGATATGGCCGACCTGCTGGCCGAGCACGGGCGCGCCATCCCCTCGGCCGATGCCCTGCCGGCCGTGGTCTTCACCGCCGCCCGGCGCCTCTGATGTGCGGGGCGGGGTTCGAGTCGCGATCCCGGTGAATTTGCTGCGTGCTGAAGACGTTCCGTCGCTATACCGTGGGCGTGCCGGACGTTGCGTCCGAATGTTTGGATGCCTGTCGGCCGGGGTATTTCAGCAGCGCTAGTCGGTTTGGGCCGACATCGACGGAGGTCAGGATGCGTGGTGGAGGTCTTATCAGTTCGATCGTGGTGGTCTGGCTGGTGATCGGCGTCATCGCCGCATTCCAGCGGGATTACTTTAAGAACACCGAACAAAACTGTGCCACCTTGGGCACGATCGCGGTCACCGTGTTGGCGGGTCCGCTCAACTACGCGGGGGTCAACCCGAAGGTGACTGAATGTCACTTACCGCAACCCAGTTCAATGCCGGCGTTCGGTACCGGCCAATTGATGAGATTGGCGGCGTCATGATCGGCCTCGGCATCATTTTGCTGATATTGGGATACGTCCTGAAAGTGGCTGTGCTGCAAACGATCGGCGTCGTCTTGCTGGTCATCGGTGCTGTGTTGTGGGTTCTCGGTGCCGTTGGGCGCCCGGTGGCCGGCAGGCGTTATTGGTACTGACACCGATCGGCGCGACACCAATCTGAACTACCGAAAAGGACTCAACATGATTGTGCTCGGAATTATCCTGATCATCATCGGAGCTGTTGTTCCAAACCTTGCCATTCTGTACACCATTGGTGGCGTTCTGGTCGTCATCGGCGTCATCCTGTTCATTCTGGGCGCGGCTGGACGCCCGGTCGGTGGCCGCAAAGTCTGGTTCTAGCCGCTTAGGGCGTCTCACAGCGGGCGCATGGGAAAGCCATAGCGGGTCCTCATCCCCACGGCCATACTAGATAGCTGTGAGCCGACCCCAAGCCCCTGTCGAACGTGTCGTGATGCGCCGGGCCGACGGGAACCCGATCAACGTGCTGGTGGTCGACGACGAGCCCGTTCTCGCGGAGATGGTCTCGATGGCCTTGCGCTACGAGGGCTGGAACATCGCGACCGCCGGCGACGGCGCGTCGGCGCTGGAGTCGGCGCGTTCGCAGCGACCAGACGTCGTCGTTCTCGACGTGATGCTGCCCGACATGAGCGGGTTGGATGTGTTGCGCAAGCTTCGTGAGCAGACGCCCCGATTGCCGGTGCTGCTGCTGACGGCCAAGGACGCGGTCGAGGATCGAATCGCCGGTTTGACCGCAGGCGGCGACGACTACGTGACCAAACCGTTCAGCCTGGAAGAGGTCGTGCTGCGGCTGCGGGCTCTGTTGCGGCGCACCGGGGTGACCACCGAGGACAGCGGCGCACAGGTGGTGGTCGGGGATCTGGTGCTCAACGAGGACAGTCACGAGGTGACGCGCGCGGGGCAGCCAATCTCGTTGACGTCCACGGAGTTCGAGTTGTTGCGCTTCATGATGCGCAACTCCAAGCGGGTTCTGAGCAAGGCCCAGATCCTCGACCGGGTATGGAGCTACGACTTCGGGGGCCGGTCGAACATCGTCGAGCTGTACATCTCCTACCTGCGTAAGAAGATCGACAGCGGTCACGAACCGATGATTCACACGCTGCGAGGTGCTGGCTACGTCCTCAAGCCGGCCCGCTAGCCATGGGCGGGGCCTGGTCCCTTCGGTTCCGCTTGTTGGTCGGTCAAATCCTCATCCTCGTCATCGCCTGCCTTGGCATCGGCGTGGCAACCGAATTGGCGCTGTACAAATACCTGGTCGCGCAGCTCGACACCGAGTTGCATGACGCGTCGCATCGTTCGGTGCGGATTCTGCTGGAGCCGTCGACGGGGTGGCGGCATCATCCACGGCCCTTCCCGCGGCCCGGCCCGGGCCCGGTCTTCCTGGATGCTCCGGCGCAGCCGGTCGGCATGGTGGGCGCGGTGATCAGTCCGGACGGGACGATCGAGGCCGGCTACCTGACCGCAGCAGGCGGGCGTGCCGCCCTCACTGACGCCGCGCGCGCGGAGTTGGCTTCGCTGCCCGTCGACTGGCACCCGGTGACCCGGGATATCGATGGACTCGGCCGCTACCGTCTGGTCGCCGCGCACGCCCGCCGCACCGGCGACGTCATCGTCACCGGCCTGTCGACGTCCGGCGTCGACGCGACGATGATCCGCGTCCTGTTGATTTTCGGCGTCGTCACCATGATCGCCGTTGCGGTCGCGACCACCGCGGGCATTGTGATCATCCGGCGGGCACTGGCTCCGCTGCGTCGCGTCGCTCAAACCGCGGGCGAGGTGGTCGATCTGCCACTGGACCGCGGCGAAGTGGCGCTGCCGGTGCGGGTAGGCGAGTCAGATGCCAACCCGCGCACCGAAGTTGGGCAACTCGGGTCCGCGCTCAACCGGATGCTCGACCACATAGCCGCTGCGCTGTCGACGCGGCAGGCCAGCGAGACCCGGGTGCGGCAATTCGTTGCCGACGCCAGCCACGAATTGCGCACCCCATTGGCCGCCATCCGTGGCTACACCGAACTGGCGCAGCGAGTCGGCCAATACCCAGGTGACGCCGAGGCCGTCACGCACGCGATGAACCGCGTTCAGTCCGAGACCGAACGGATGACCAACCTGGTCGAGGATCTGTTGCTGTTGGCCCGCCTCGATTCCGGGCGGCCGCTGCAACGCGAACCCGTCGACCTGTCGCGGGTCGCGGTCGACGCGGTCAGCGATGCCCACGTCGCCGGCCGTGACCACAAGTGGGAGCTGGACCTGCCCGAGGAGCCGGTGATGGTGCCCGGCGATGCGGCGCGCCTGCACCAGGTGATGACCAACCTGCTGGCCAACGCCCGTGTTCACACCGGAGCAGGCACGGTGGTCACCACCCGGTTGCACTCCGACGGTACCCATGCCGTGCTGAGCGTGTGCGACGACGGCCCGGGTATCCCAGAGCAGTTGCAGTCGGAGGTGTTCGAGCGCTTCGCGCGCGGCGACACGTCGCGATCCCGCAAAGGCGGCAGCACAGGTCTGGGCTTGGCCATCGTCTCGGCGGTGGTCAAAGCCCACCACGGTACGATCACGTTGCAGAGCACGCCGGGCCATACCGACTTCACGGTCCGGTTGCCGCTGTCACTGGAATCATGAAAGCCATTGCCTATCAGATGAACTGGGTTATCCCGCAGCCGATCTACGGCCCAACTTTCGAACGAAGCTGAAAGGATGACGCGGTGGACTCATTGCCGTACGACGACACGGCAGATTTCGCCGACGCCGACCGGGGCTTCATCGGTGCCCTGACGCCGTGCGTCGTCACGGCCGCCGACGGCCGTGTGGTGTGGGACAACGACAAGTACGCCTTTGTTACCGGTGAGGCGCCGCCGTCAGTGCACCCCAGCCTTTGGCGGCAATGCACCTTGACCGCCAAACAGGGCCTCTACGAGGTAGTGCCGGGCATCTATCAGGTCCGTGGACTGGATCTTTCGAACATCAGCTTCGTCGAGGGCGACACCGGCCTGATCGTGATCGACCCGTTGGTATCCACCGAGGTGGCGGCCGCGGCGCTGCAGCTGTACCGCAGTCACCGGGGCGATCGGCCCGTCGTCGCGGTGATCTACACCCACAGCCACGTCGACCATTTCGGCGGCGTGCTCGGTGTTACCGCCCAGGCCGACGTCGATGCGGGCAAGGTGGCGGTGCTGGCGCCCGAAGGCTTTGCCGAGCATGTCGTGCAGGAGAATGTCTACGCCGGCCCGGCGATGGCGCGCCGGGCCACCTACATGTACGGCAGCTTTCTCGAGGCCGGTCCTCGCGGGCATGTGGGTTGCGGTCTGGGACAGGCGGTCTCGCGGGGTGAGGTCGCCGTGATCGTCCCAACTGTCGACGTCAGGAGCACCGGAGAGTCGCACACGATCGACGGTGTCGAGATCGAATTCCAGCTGGCACCCGGTACCGAGGCGCCGGCCGAGATGCACTTTTATTTTCCGAGATTCCGCGCCCTGTGCATGGCCGAGAACGCCACCCACAACCTGCACAACCTGTTGACGTTGCGTGGTGCACTGGTCCGCGACCCGCACGCCTGGTCGGGCTACCTGACCGAGGCGATCGACTCGTTCGCCGACCGCGCCGATGTAGTCTTTGCTTCGCACCATTGGCCGACCTGGGGTCGCGAGCGGATCGTCGAATTTCTCTCGCTGCAAAGGGATCTCTACGGCTATCTGCACGACCAGACGTTGCGGATGTTGAACCAGGGGCACACTGGCGCCGAGATAGCCGAGACCATGCAGATGCCCCCGGCGCTGGAGCGAGCGTGGCACACCCACGGGTACTACGGCTCGGTCAGCCACAACGTCAAGGCGGTGTATCAGCGCTACATGGGCTGGTTCGACGGCAACCCCGCCCGGTTGTGGCCGCACCCGCCCGAGGCACTGGGCGCGCGCTACGTCGACGCGCTGGGCGGCATCGACCGGGTGGTCGAGCTGGCCCAGCAGGCCTTTGATCACGGTGACTACCGTTGGGCGGCAACACTACTCGACCACGCCGTGTTCTCCGGCA
>NZ_JBYCLD010000010.1:0-8147 GCF_057473725.1 Mycobacterium sp. TH-M11
TGGGCAGATGAATGGCCTTCTGCGCCATCGGCGTAACCGCGACAAGACTTGTCGCGGCCAGCACCGCACCGGCCATGGCACACGGACGCGCAGCAATCTGCATGGCAGACTTACCCCTCGATTGAAATCAGCTGAATAGCCCCTAGAGCTAAACGCAGAAAGCTTCAGCTGTCGCTATCGAAAAGGCGCTTCTTTCCAACCTCATATCTATCTGGCCAAACTCATATTCAGAGTCGCGCGATATGACGAATGGCGAATTAGGCAAATCCTTGACTCGGCGTGATACGAACCGGTCAGAACAGGCTCGTCGCAATGCTGGTCAAATCGGGCGCCAGGTTGGCGCCGAAGATCCCGGCGAGGTCTGCCGACAGCGAACTGGGATCCAGGGCGGCGAGGTCGAAGGGTTGGCCCAAGGTCGACGCCGCCGCGCTGCCGCCGAACAGTTGGGCGAGGTCGGGGAGTACCAGGCTGGGATTCAAGCCGCCGTACACCGCGGTCGGGTCGGTCGCCAGCACGCCAGGGGACACCGGCAGATAGCCGGGGTCGGTGAGCAGACCGGCGTTGATGACCAGGTTCGGCAATTCGGGGTTGATCGCGGTCAGCGAGTCGATGATGCTGGTCTCCTCGGCGGGGGTGAACGTGAACGCCCCGGTGTCCAGCAGGGCCTGGGTGTCGGCGATGTCGGTTGAGGTCGGGATGTTCGAGTATCCCCCGGCCACGGCGGTCAGGAACTCGTTGATGATCGGGTTGCCACCCGGGGTCAGCGAGTTGATGTCCTGCACGATCGGAAGGGTGATGCCGAGCGGTCCTGTCGACCCGAGAATTTCGCAGCTTCCCGGGCACAGCGGGCTGCCCGGCTCGAACGGGTTGAAGGTCACCGCGAACCCGGCGGCGTCGGCCTGCAGCGCCTGGAAGAGTTCGGTCGGGGTGACCGACTCGATCCCGGTGCCCAACAGGCCGCTGGTCGACGGGGTCGCCAGCAGGCTGTTGTAGAAGTTCTCGAAGGGTTGCAACAAGTTCAGCGTGAAAGTGTGACCGGCCCACGGGACTTGCGTGGCGTTCGGGTCGAAGACCCCGGTGGTCGGGTCGTAGGCGGGTGCGCCCGTCACCGGGTCGACGGTGCCGCCCAGGAAGTAGTTGCCGTCGGGCTGGTTGGTAAAGCCCAGCCCCGAGTAGGCCGGCCCGCTGTCGGTGCTGCCGCCGAGGAAGTAGTTGCCGTCGGGCTGGTTGGTAAAGCCCAGCCCCGAGTAGGCCGGCCCGCTGTCGGTGCTGCCGCCGGCGGCCGGGTTGAAGTAGTACCCGGTCGACAGACTGTCCGGGCCGGTCAGCGGGGCCGTGAACCAGTTGCGGAACAGCCCGAAATCAGGACTGACCAAGGCCTGGGCAAATCCCAGGTCGCGGTCGATCCCGGTGATGCCGGTGACCACATCCGCCGGAACGATCGGGAAGCAGGTCGTCACGGCACAGGACAGACTCGTCGGCAGTTCGGCCGCCAGCAAGCCGGTGATTTCGTAGTTCAGGCCGCCAGCACCGTCGATGAGCGAGGGAAACGGCGCAAACAAGGAGTCGATCGCCGCGACGTGCGTCGGGTCACCGGGGTCGATACCAAACAGGTTCGCAGAGCCGACGACGAAAATGTTGGTGTTGAACATCAGCGAGCCTGCCGCGGTGTCCAGTCCCTGCACCTCATTGGCCGGGATGTTCGCAACGTCGTCGAACAGGTTCACCGGGATGTTGAGGACGGAGCCGGCGTCCACCAGACGGGTCTCAGCACTCACCGTGGGGAGGTGGGCGGTCCGCGACGTGAACGGGGCGGCGGCAAGGGCCCCCGTCGCCGCCAGCGCCGCACCCACAAGGACATACGAACGTGACACAGCCTGCATTGCGCTTCCCCCGAGTTGTCAGGCGCCGCTCAGGTACGAACCTGAGGACAGCTCTTTCGGAGTGCATTCGGCGCCGAGCAGTCGTTGGATCATGTGACGACCGGACTTTTTCCGATAGCCACCGATCGCGTGCCCGACGATCAGTCGTTAAGCCAGGCGCGGTTGCCGTAGGTGTCCAGATGTACGACCTGCTCGACGGCCGCCCGCGTGGTCGGGCCGTAGCGCCCGCGTGGCCATCCGAGCGCCACTACGCAGCAGGGCGTCACCGAACGTGGCAGGCCGAGAATCCTGCGGGCCCGCCCGACTCCCCACAGCGGCAGGGTGATCAGCGATGCGCCCAGTCCCATCGCGCGCGCTGCCAGCAGAAGGTTCTGCACGCTCGGGTAGATCGAACCCCAATATCCCGACAGGGCGGCATGGGGCATCACCGAAGACGGCACCCGCCCTTCGCGGACGGTCAAGCGCAGGCAGGCCACCACCAGAACCGGGATTTCGGTGAAGTGGTCGACTTGCCATTGCGCCGCGCGGATGACCTTGGCCAGTGACGGGTCATTGTCGCCCGCCCTGCTGAGCAGTCCGCCGTAGGAGAACTTCCAGCCCCGCCGGTAACGCTCGGCGAGCTTTTCTATGACTCGCCGGTCCTTGACGACGATGAACTCCCAGTTCTGACCGTTGGCACCGGTGGGGGCGCGCAGCGCCAACTCGATGCACTTCAGCACGACTGCGTCATCGACGGGGTCGGGATGAACGCGGCGAACGGCCCGCTGCGTCATCATCGCCTCGATCAGCGGCATGTTCAGACCGGCCAGCGCCTCCGTGGTGGCCGGCGCGACCGGTGACCGCGCCGAGGCCGGCGGGTCGATACGCGGCGCGTCGTTCATCTGTGGCGCCCTAACTCGGTGCGGGTATCAGGCATTCTCGGTGATCCACGTCGCGGTGAACTTCTGGATTTCCGGGATTTCCCGGGTGAACTCACGCGCGATGAAGGTTTCGACGGACCCGCCGACCAGTGGGACTTTGAACTCGACAATCCCGGTGAAGGTCATCCGGCAACCGTTATCGATCGGCGCGATCAGTGCGCTACCAGAACCCGATCCCGGCGCCCCGGACACCGCGACGCTGATCTCGCCGCGCAATTGGCCGTCGGTCGGTCGCCACACTTCAGTGTGCCGGACGGTGAGATCGCGGCGATAGAATTTGGCGAGCAGTCCGGGCAGCAGGTCGCGACCCAAATCCTGGGTGGTGGCCACCCGCACGGTCCGGTCGTCATCGACGATCAATGACTCCAGCGTGGTGCCGCCATGCAGCGTCGCAAGCCTGGCCTGCCAGTAGTCCGCACCGCCGAAGGCCTGGTGAACCTGCTCGATACTGGCGGTCGAGTCGGCGGACACGTCGAACGAACGCGACATTGTAGAGCGAACTCCTCAACAGGTGATCATCATCGCGGCTAGGCGCACTCTTGGTCAGCTTACCCAGATCCTTTGCCGAACAACCGATCCGCCAGCATAGCCGCAAAGGTCCGGGTTTGTTCCAACTGCGCTGGCTGCACATTGGTCGACGGGATGGGTATGCCCAGGTAGCGCCTGCGATATTCGCCCGACCCCAGGTAACTGGTCAGCGACAGCATGGACCGAAGTGGATCGCCGGGATAGGTGAAATGGATCTCGTCGACGAAGTGGCCGCCCTGCTGTTCGGCAAGCTCGCGCACCGCGTCAAAGTTTTCCCGCCAAAACTGGCGACACACGGTAAATACCGCAAAGGGCTTGCCGGACAGCAATGTAGCCGCCTCGTCCGACTTCAAGAAGGAGCGCAAAGGCATGCTCACCGTCTGCCACCAGGTCGGTGAGCCGATACAGATCAGGTCGTAATCACCGCCGCGCGCGGTGTCGGGGATGACGATCTCACCGGTCTCGCCGCGCTTCTGGGCCGGCAGCACGCTGAGCATGTCGGGCCACACACGTCGCATCGGGAATCGAGAAAACCGGTCGGCATACCGCCGATCAGTGAACTCGATCCCCGCTGTGTGCACCTCGCAGCCACGCGCGCGGAAGACGTCGCCCGCGGCCTCGAGCACCTTGATCGACTGCCCAGTGTAGGAGTAGTAGAGCAGCAGCACCTGCGGAGGCCGTTCACCGCGACCGGGTTTCGTCGTATCCGTCATCACATCTCCGTCATCGAAAGTCGCGCACGGGGCCGCTCACGTGATGACCCGCCGCGCCCGGCTCCGCCGCGCTTGCGATCACCACTAGGTTGCTCACGTGATGACCCGCCGCGCCCGGCTCCGCCGCGCTTGCGATCACCACTAGGCTCTGGGCCGTGAACGACAAAGTCGCCGTCGACCTCAGCGGCCCCGCACAGACTATGCTGACGACGCTGTACTGCAAAGCGCTGGACGCCGACTGGGATCGGCCCATCCTCGGTGACGCATTCGCGAAGGGCGCGGTCGACCGAATCGACTACGACTGGCGCGAACTCAAGGTCTCCGACCGCTGGACGCCGCTCGTGACGGTGCGAACCGCCCAGTACGACATTTGGGCCCGCGAGTTTCTGGCCGCCAACCCGCAAGCGACGGTGGTGCATTTGGGCTGCGGACTGGACAGCCGGGTGTTCCGGCTGGATCCCGGCCCAGGTGTCGAATGGTACGACATCGACTATCCTGCGGTAATCGCATTGCGGCAGAAGGTTTTTCCCAGCCGCCCGCGATACCACCTGATTGCCACGGCGGCCACCGATCCGTCCTGGCTCGACCGAATTCCTGCCGACCGGCCCGTCCTGTTCCTGGCTGAGGGCATCAGCATGTACCTGACCGAAAGCGACGGCATCGCCCTGCTCCAACATGTCGTCGACCGATTCGAATCCGGTGAATTGCAGATCGACTTCTACAACTGGCTCACCATCCGCTCGCAGAAGGCGCACCGCCTGCAGCGGCAGTCCGGCTCGACACTGCATTGGGCCGTCAACAGTCCAGCCGACGTCGTGCAACGAGTCCGTGGGATCCGATTGCTGACCGCCGTCACGTTTTTCGACGCGAGCACGCTGCGCCGGGCATCGGCGGTCTTCCGGTTGGCGCGGCACCTGGTGCGCGCCGTCCCGCCGCTGCGGCGGGCCCTGCAATATCACCGTTACACCTTCGGGACAGTCAACTGACGCTGGTGGCGGCATGCTGCTCGGCGACCGCGCAGAGCAGCGACCGGATCAGCTCGATCGAACGTTCCGGCGCTGGACCGTGCGAGTGGTACTCGACGTTGAGCTGCTCGGCGAAGATCTGGGTGAAGTAGATCTCGATTCCCGCGCTGACGACGAAATACATCTCGCCGTGCGTGGCCGTCACCTTCACATCGGGCGGTGTCCGCACCGGAGGGACCAGGCCATTGTCGGAGAGCAGCACGACATCCGGTAATCCCGGGGCATTTCCGTCGTATTGCGGGCTGAAGTGCAACCGAGACTGTTGGATCACCCCGTCGGCCAGATCAGCCTTGAAGGTTGCGGCGATGTCGCGGGCGAGGTCGATGACGCCGGTCTTGTGGTCGATCTCGGCGAGATAAGTCCCCAACCCGACCGGGTTCGTGCACCCGGTCGCCGACACCGGCGGCGACAGAAAGTAGCGCAGATCGACGGTGTAGATGAACGGCACCGGGACGTTCAGCCGGCCCCGAAGCTGCCATTCCGCGATGAGGATCACCGAAGAGAGCACCGCGTGCAGGCCGAGCCCGTGCGCGCGGCACAGCTCGACGAGGGCGTGTGTCGCCTGCTCACTGAGCCGGCACGACACCGTCGGAACACGCACCGGTGAAGCCGGTTTGATGCCGGTGTCAGCTCGTCGGGAGGGTGGCAGGTCGTAGGCGAACATCGCCGGGAGGAACCGTTCGATGCCCGAGCGCGGCTGTTTCGTGATGCCCCGCTCGGCAAGCACCGTCTCGATCGACTCCGGCGCGGGCGCGGCGGTGATCGGGCCGATGCTGCCGGTGCAGACCAGGTCGGTGTAGAAGGACAGCAACTCCTCGATGAGGCCGTACATGTGATGGCCGTCGGCAAGGGCGTGATGAACATAGAGCGTCGGGTGCGCCTGGCCGGCGCGGACGGTCACGCGAAGGCCGACCAGCGCCTCGCTCTGGTCGAATCGTGGCGCGGGGGCCTCGGCATCCGGGTCGTCGAGTTCGATGACTTCGATTCCGGAGTGCAGCAGGTCGTCGGTGACGAACTGATGCCGCCCGTCGGCGTCCCGCTCCAGACGGGCGCACAAGATCGGGTGCGCCTCAAGTAGCGCATCGAAGGCGTCCGACAGCGCGTCGATATCGATCGGACCCTCGAGATGGGCGCCGAGTCCCACGAAATGCTCCGTCGCGGCCAGCATTTCCTCGCTGTTAGCCAGCTTGCGAATGACCGATGATGGAAACAATCCCTTACTCCCCTGACCGTTTGCGACACGATGATGAGCCGACCGGGCTCGTCGTTGTGATCACAAACTACCGTGCTCGCTACCCGCCGGCGTCGACTCCACATGGTCGAACAACTCGTCCAACACGCCGCTCGGCGAGTCGACCGTCACCCCAACGAGGTTTTCCTCGGGGACGCCGTCGGCTGCTGGCGGTGCGGCAATCGTTTCCGCCAGACACCTGGCCAACAAAGAGATGGTCGGGTTTTCCCATAACATCGTCGCCGGTACTTCGAAGCCCACCAATCGGGTGGTCTCCCGTAGGACGACCATCGCCATGGTCGAATCGAGCCCCAACTCGGGGAACGCCCGGTCCACACCCACCGCTGACGCCGGCATCCCGAGTTCGCGGGCGAGCACTGTTTGCAGCTTGGTCTCGAGTTGGTCGACCACCTGTTCCCCGGATACCTGCGACCAGATGACCGGCACCGATTCGGACTGCGACGCGGCGTGGTAGCGAAGGGACCGGATGTCCACGCAGATAGTGCCGTCGGGCGTCGTCGCGACGATGTCGACGATCACCTCGTTGTCGTTGCTGTCGCGCCGACGTACCTCGACGGCACCGCGGGCATCGGCGAGACCGGCATGCAACCGGACGCTGTCGGCGGCCACCGGTATCAGCAACCGGGGGCCGGCGCTGTCCACCTGTCGCGCGACGTCGACGGCGGCATCCAGCAACGCGACAGTCGACGCCTCGGGCAGCAGCACGTCGGCGCCAAATGCCTCCGGTGCCGACCGGCACGCATGAATCGACCACGCAAACGGCTGTCCCTCGATCCCGCACTGGGCCCGCGACCCGGCCACCGACGACGCGTCGCAGGGCGCCAAGTCCGGGGTGCCGGGCTGGACTGCGCGGTCGTCGTGGGGCGTGTGCACGATCCGGGCACTGGCGTGGCTGATCCAGCCGTCCGTGGAGCCACCCGCCGTCAATCCTGATGAAACCGTGACCAATTCGCCGTCGGCTACCACCTGGACCACCCGCGGCTGGTCGGCGACGAGCGGCTGCTCGAAGCGGACGTCGGACAAAGCTGCCGCTCCGCATTCGGCTGCCGCGGATGAAAGTGTGTGCAACAGAACCGATATCGGCACCACTTCGACGCCCTCGACACGGTACGTTCCCGGGTATGGCATGGCTTGCGGATTCAGCGATGCCTGCCACAAATGCACCGCCGGCGTGGTGGCGATCGCCACATGCTCGCCGAGCACGGTACC
This sequence comes from Mycobacterium sp. TH-M11, assembly GCF_057473725.1. Classification (NCBI taxonomy): domain Bacteria; kingdom Bacillati; phylum Actinomycetota; class Actinomycetes; order Mycobacteriales; family Mycobacteriaceae; genus Mycobacterium; species Mycobacterium sp. TH-M11. The sequence goes on from NZ_JBYCLD010000010.1 coordinate 7,531, forward strand.
GGGTCGGGCCGCGGATACGGCGGCTTCCAACCGTTCGGTGATCCTCAGCCAGTGCGACGCGGGCTGGCGCACCGCTGGTTCCGAGGAACTCATCCAATGCCGGGTGTGGTGCCAGGGGGTGGGGGGAAGAACCGGATGAGGTCCGGCGGGATGATCGGTTTCCGGCGGGCGGGTGGTGTGGGTCCTGTTGAGGTTGGTGTGGAACGTCCACGTGTCGTGGGTGTCGCGCTGCAGGGTTCCGATGCTGTGGTGGTGATGGTCGCCGATTACATCGCTGATCGCGTCGGCCAGCACCGGGTGCGGGCTGACCTCCACGAAGGTGCCGTAGTCGGCGCCGGCAGCAGCCACGGTCTGGTTCAACCGCACCGGGGCACGAAGGTTTTCTGCCCAGTAGTCGGCGTCGAACACCGGGTCGGCGCCGGTGGTGACGAGGACCGGGATGCGTGTCGGCCGCGGTGCCACATCGGCCAGCGCCGCCCGCAATTCCGGTAGCACTGAATCGAGACCGGGAGCATCCGCCAGCGCCATCGCGCCGTGTCCGGACAGGCGGGCCATCAGTGTCGAGCGGGTGGTGATGACCCGCAGTCCCTCGGCGGGAGTCAACGCCCCGGCGACCA
>NZ_JBYCLD010000011.1:0-7305 GCF_057473725.1 Mycobacterium sp. TH-M11
GTCGGCGACGAGCGGGGCTTCGTCGTCGACGACGCCCACCTGCTCGACCGGCTGTCCGCCGCGCTCGTCTACCGGCTGGCACTCAGCGGGTCGACGCAGCTGCTTGTCACCGTCCGAGCCGGCGCCGACGTCCCCGAAGCGGTCGAGGCGTTGTGGGCCGACGGCTTGCTGAACCGGGTCGAGGTGGGCCCGGCGGACGACGCCGCGGCGGACGCGCTGCCGGCCCGTATCGACAACTATCTGGCCGAGCTGCCTTCGCCGGTGCGTACGACGTTGGATTACCTGGCGCTGGCCACGCCGCTGCACCGCGGCGACGTCGCCGCGCTGATCGGCCCCGGCGCCGTCGAGCAAGCCGAAGCCCTGGGAGCCATCGACGTCGACGGCGACGGGATGGTGTACCCGGCGCATCCGTTCTGCGCGGCCCGAGCGGGCGCGGCCCTCGCACCGGACACCGCGCGGGCGCTGCGCATGGCGCTGGTCGAGCGACTCGCGGCCGGCCCGTCCGATCATGTCGGCGATCAGCTGCGAATCGCGGCCCTGGCCGTCGACGCCGGCATCCCGCACGACGACCTGGTGGGCGCCGCGCAGCAAGCGCTGCGCTTCGGTGAGCTCACACTGGCCGAGCGTCTCGCCCGCGCGGCGCTGGATCGTGCGGAGAGCCTGGCCGCACGGCTCGCGCTCGGCTACGCACTGGCCTGGCAGGGCCGCGGGCGAGCAGCGGATGCCGCACTGAGCAAGGTGGATCCCGACCGACTGTCACCGCCCGAGCTGATGGCGTGGGCGCTGCCGCGGGCGGCGAATCAGTTCTGGATGCTCGGCGAGCCGGCGCAGGCCACCGCGTTTCTGCAAAGCACCCGCAGCCGGGTCGCCTCGCCGGCCGCGCGGGCCACCCTCGACGCGCTGACGGCGACGTTTGCGATGAACTCCGGCACGCCACTGCGCACCCTGCGCATCACGGACGAGGTGCTGGCGTCGCCGCACGCCGACGCGGTGGCCGTCGGGTGGGCGGCCGCGGCGGCGGCGCTGAGCGCGGCGCGCACCGGCCAATTCGACGTGGTCGAGGAGCTGGCCCGCCGGGCGACCGCCGCCGACCATCCGGGGCTGCTGCGGTTCACCAGCGGTTTCGGCCGGATCACCGCGCTGGTGATGGCGTGCCGGTTGACCGAGGCCCGCACGCTGGCCCAGCGCTACACCGACTTCGCCGAGTTGCAGCAACCGGGCCGAGCGATCGCCGAGACGCTGGTGGGCTACGTGGCGATCGCGCAGGGCGATTTCGACGCCGCTGTGACGCTGCTGAGCCGGGCCGCCGACCCGCTGGCCCGCACCGGATATTCCTGGGGACCGCTGACGCTGATGCTGCTGGCCCAGGCGCTCGGCCAACAAGGCGAACAGCTCGCGGCGGCAAAGGCTTTCAGCCGGGCCGAATCGCTGCATGGTCTCAAGTCGTCGCTGTTCGCCCCGGAATTGGCGTTGGCCAGGGCGTGGTCAAAGGCGGCCCACGGCGACACCACCGGCGCGATCGACGCCGCCCGCGAGGCGATCCAGACCGCCGAGCGTGGCGGGCAGTCGGCGATCGCGCTGCGCGCCGTGCAGGACGCGACACGGCTGGGCGATGTGCGTGCCGTGCAGCGGGCCGGCCGCCTGGCCGGCGAGGTGGACTGCGTGCTGGGACGGTTGACGCTGGCGCACGCGCGGGCGCTGGCCGACGGCGACGCCGTGGCGCTGGCCGACGTCGCCGCCGACCTGGCCGACCGGGGCCTGCATCCGGCAGCCGCCGACGCCGCGGCCCAGGCCCAGCGGGTCTAGCTGCTCAGGTAGGCCCGCAGCATGGTCACTGCATCGGTGATCTGGCGGATCGGCACCGACTCGTCGCGGGTGTGGGCGAGATTGGGGTCGCCCGGCCCGTAGTTGACCGCGGCGATGCCCCGGGCGGCGAAACGCGACACGTCGGTCCAGCCGTACTTCGCCCGCACCTGCCCGCCGGCGGCCTTGACCAGGTCCGCGGCCGCCGGGTTGGACAGCCCGGGCAGCGCCCCGGCGGCGGAGTCGGTCTGCTCGATCCGGACGTCGAGGCCGTCGAACACGTCGTGGACGTGGTGCAGCGCGGCGTCCGCCGACCGATCCGGTGCGAAGCGGAAGTTCACCGTCACCGACGCCGCGTCGGGGATCACGTTTCCGGCCACCCCGCCGTCGATGCGCACCGCCGACAACCCCTCGCGGTAGACGCAGCCGTCGATGTCGACGCTGCGCGGTTGATAGGCGGCCAGGCGGTCCAGCACGGCACCGAGTTTGTGAATCGCGTTGTCGCCCAGCCACGATCGTGCGGAATGCGCGCGAACTCCCGCTGCGTGCAGGACAACCCGCAAAGTGCCCTGACAACCCGCCTCGATGTACCCGCCGGTCGGCTCGCCCAGTATCGCCAGGTCGGCTTCCAGCCAGTCCGGCAACTCGCGCTCGATACGGCCCAATCCGTTTGCCGAGGACTCGATTTCCTCGCAGTCGTAGAACACCAGCGTCAGGTCGTGCGCGGGCTCGGCGACCGTCGCGGCCAGGTGCAGGAAGACCGCGTCGCCCGACTTCATATCCGTGGCGCCGCAGCCGTGCAGCGACTCGGCGTCGCGACGGCTCGGCAGATTGCCGGCCACCGGCACGGTGTCGAGATGGCCGGCCAACAACACCCGGGTGGGACGGCCCAGGGCGGTACGGGCCAGCACCGCGTTGCCGTTGCGGAGGATCTCCCAGCCCACAGCGGGCGGGGCCTGCGCCCGCAGTGCGGCCTCGACCTCGTCGGCGATGCGTTCTTCGTGCCGCGACTCGCTGGGGATGTCGACCAGCGCCGCCGTCAGCTCGATCGGGTCACCGCGTAGGTCCAGCACGGTGCCAGCGTAGTGGGTGGGTAGCGTGTGGTCCGTGACTGCAGCTTCGGGTATCGGGCTGGCGACGCTGGCCGCAGACGGATCGGTTCTCGACACCTGGTTCCCCGCACCGGAACTGGTCTCCTCGGGCGAGACCGGAACCACCCGGTTGTCGGTGGCGCAGGTGCCCGACGAGCTCGCCACGCTGACCGGCCGCGACGAGGAGCGCGGCGTCGAGACCGTCGTGGTGCGCACCGTGATCGGCGCGCTCGAGGACAAGGCCGTCGACGCTTACGACGCATACCTGCGACTACACCTGCTCTCGCATCGCCTCGTCGCGCCGCACGGGCTCAACGCCGACGGGCTGTTCGGGGTGCTGACCAACGTGGTGTGGACCAGCCAGGGGCCTTGCGCCGTCGAGGGCTTCGAGACGGTCCGGGCGCGACTGCGCCGCCGCGCACCGGTCGCCGTCTACGGCATCGACAAGTTCCCGCGGATGGTCGACTATGTGGTGCCGAGCGGGGTTCGCATCGCCGACGCCGACCGGGTGCGGCTGGGTGCGCACCTGGCGTCCGGCACCACGGTGATGCACGAGGGCTTCGTCAACTTCAACGCCGGCACCCTGGGCGCTTCGATGGTGGAAGGCCGGATCTCGGCGGGCGTGGTGGTCGGCGACGGCTCCGACATCGGCGGCGGTGCATCGATCATGGGCACTCTGTCCGGCGGCGGCACCGAAGTGATTTCACTCGGCAAGCGCTGCCTGCTCGGCGCGAACTCCGGACTCGGCATTCCACTGGGCGACGACTGCGTCGTCGAAGCCGGCCTCTACGTCACCGCTGGAACGAAAGTCGCTTTGCCCGATGGCAATTCGGTTAAGGCACGCGAACTTGCCGGCAGCAGCAACCTGCTGTTCCGGCGCAATTCGGTGACCGGCGCGGTGGAGGTGGTGTCGCGCGACGGCCGCGGGATCGCTCTCAACGAGGACCTGCACGCCAACTGAGTGGCCGCAGCGGGCGCCGCTTTGCTAACGCGTTCCTTACAGACATGGCAGCAGCAGCGTCGTAACATGGCGACCGTTCGATGTGATCGCTGTGCAAACCGGCGAGAAATGCCTGGCCAGCGCAGTGATTCACGTGTGCGCCGTTAAGAAAGCGTCAATGTGCTACGGCTGTCAGCCTCACCGCCCCTAGAGTCGCCCCCATCTGGACCGTCGACTTCTCGCGTATCGCTGCGGTGCCCGGGACCGCGACGACCAGTGCGACGACTGTCCGTGGTGACCGCCAGATTAGGTTGTGCTGCAAGGGTTTTCATTGTCCATCGACAGCTGATCCAGTCAAAATTCACAGCCTGGATTCAGCGCGCAGGTCCGCCGTATAACCGAACATCGGCAAAGGAGGCCGGCTGACACCCACGCCGTCGACCACTGCCCGCCACTCCAGAAAGTCGTTCACCGCACAACCACAAAGGAGAAAAGCTCGTGTCTTTCGTCACCACACAGTCGCCGGCGTTGCTGGCTGCGGCGGCCAAACTGCAGCACCTCGGCACGGCGATGGCCGCTCAGAACGCGGCCATCGCGGCGCCGACCACGTCCGTGACTCCCGCAGCCGCCGACGGGGTCTCTGCCATGCAAGCCACGCAATTCTCCGCGTACGGCACCTGGTACCAGCAGGTCAGCAAACAGGCCGAGACGGTGCACCAGATGCTGGTCAACACGCTCGGCTCCAACGCCGGTTCCTACGGTCAAGCCGAGTCGACCAACCAGGCCAGCACCGGTTCCCAGTCGCTGAGCGGGATGCTCAACTCGTTGACCGGCGGTAGCTCGTCGGCGGCCACCGGCGGCCAAACGGCGGGCTTGTCGTCCAGCTCCGGCGCGACTGCCGGCACGGTGGTCAACGGGATGCAGAACTTCGGCGCCGCGAGCTCTGACATGCTCGACCTCGCGCAGGGGGCCTACGCGCCCACCGCCTCGGTCGACACGAGCTCGGATATCAGCGTGTTGAGCGCGCTCACCGCCCCGTCGGCGGCTAGTGCGGCCGCCCCCGTCGGCGTCGCCGGCTTGGGCGCGATGCCGGTGACGGTGGGCGTCGGTCAGGCCTCCTCGATCGGTGCGATGTCTGTTCCGCCGAGTTGGGCTGCGGGTGCACCCGCAGCGGTGACCCCCGCCGCCGCGACCATGCCGGTCGCCAACTGGGCCGGCCCAACCGCGCACGCCGGGCAGGTCAACACGCTGCCGGCCGGCTTGCCGTCGGCGGCCTCGGGCCAGCGCGGAGGGTTGGGCATCGGTGCGCCGCGCTACGGCGTCAAGCCCACCGTGATGCCCACACCGACGGTCGTCTAGCCCCAATCAGCCCACGAGAGAACAGGTCCTCGAACAATGGTTTTCGACTTCGCAGCTATGCCCCCCGAGATCAACTCCATGCGGATGTACACCGGCCCGGGTTCGGGCCCGATGATGGCCGCCGCGGCGGCGTGGAACAGCACAGCCGCCGATCTCAGCACGACCGCAGCCGGCGCCCAGTCGGTGATCGGCGAGCTCTCCGGCGGCGAGTGGCTGGGCCCGTCGTCGACGGCGATGGTCGCCGCCGTCACTCCCTACATCGCATGGATGGAGACCACCGCCGGTGAACTCGCACACGCGGCGACCCAGGCCATGGCATCGGCCGCCGCCTACGAGACGGCGTTCGCCATGACGGTGCCGCCGCCGGTGATCGCGGCGAATCGCGCGCAGCTAGCGGCCCTGGTCGCCACGAATGTCCTGGGGCAGAACACCCCGGCGATCCTGGCGACCGAAGCGCAGTACGGCGAGATGTGGGCCCAGGACGCCGCGGCGATGTACGGCTACGCCGGTTCGTCGGCCAGCGCCGCGGTGCTGAGCCCGCTGACGGCCCCACCGCAGACCAGCAACCCAGGCGGGCAGGCGGCGCAATCGGCCGCCACGGCCCAGGGAGCGGCGACCGGTTCCCAGACGGCGGGGCTCAGTGGGCTGGTGTCCAGCATGCCCAATGCGATGCAGGCGGCGTCCACCCCGCTGGCCACCACCGCGGCCACGACCACCGGCTCGCTGGACAACTTCTTCTCCAACAGCCTGGTGTCAAACATCTTAACCGGGGGGTTCGACATCGGATCGTGGCAGTTGTTCGCCGCCATCCCCTCGGCGGTCCTATACGCGCACACCGTGGCAGGCAGCGCCGCGAGCGCGGCGGGTGGCCTGGCGGCAGGTCTGGTGGGCACCGCCACCGCGGCGCCGGCCGCAACCCTGGCGGGCGCGAGCGGCTTCGTCGGCGCGCCGGTGGTTGCGGGGCTGGCCTCGTCGTCGACGGTCGGCGGGTTGTCGGTGCCGGCCGGGTGGTCGGCAGCCACGCCGCAGGCGAATAACTCGCTGCTGGCCGGCTCAGGCTGGACAGGCCCAGAAGAGGGGATGGGAACGACCAATGTGGCCACCGGTATGCCGGCGGTCGCTTCGGCCGGTCGCGGGAGCCACGGCTTCAGCACGCCCCGGTACGGAGTCAAGCCGACGGTGATGCCAAAATCGGTTTTAGTGTAATTGCTCACACTCCATGTGGCCGCGCACCCCGAGTGCGCGGCCACATGTTTTTTCCGCCCTGGCAGGCCATCGGAGGCGCCCCTGGAGGGTCAGGTGCACATCACATACCCGGCTAACTCACAGGCTCAGACCGGCGCGGCCACCGTATATTGCGGTACGACAGAATCCTTGCGATATCCGAACACCACTGTTGGAGGAGCGGCCGAATGTCGTATGTGACCACCCACCCCGAAGCGTTGGACTTCGCGGCGGGCAAATTGGACAGCATCGGCACGGCGCTGGCCGCGCAGAACGCGGCCTCGGCCGCGTCGACGGCCACCGTGACGCCGGCCGCGGCGGATGAAGTTTCGGCGCTGCAGGCAACACAATTCAGTGCCTACGGCAACCTCTACCAACAGGTCAGCGCGGAGGCCACCGCAATTCACCAGGCCTTCGTACAGATGCTCGGGACCAGCGCCGGGTCGTACGGCGCGACCGAGGCCGCCAACTCCGCAGCCACCGGCACCGGGAGCCTGGGCGGCTTCGACCTGACCGGTCAGCTAACCCAGTTCGGACAGTTCGGCATCCTGCCGGGCCTGCTCAGCAACAGCGGCCTGGGCATCCTCGCGGGAGGGCAGAATTTCGGCGCCGCGGCCTCGACCTTCATTCCATTGGCCAAGCAGACCACTACCGATCCCACCGTGCTGGCCGGCGCCGGCCCCGCCGCGGGCTCGGGCGAACTCGCTGCAGTGCCGCCGCCGGCCGGTGGCGGCGCAGCACCGGTGCTGGCCAGCATGAACCAGGCACCGACAGTGGGCCGTATGTCGGTACCGCCCAGCTGGGCCGGCGTCACCCCCGCGGCCGCGTCGGCGCCATCGGTGCCGACCGAGGTCGGGTCAACGACCACCCCGCACAGCGCGCAGGTCT
>NZ_JBYCLD010000012.1:0-4741 GCF_057473725.1 Mycobacterium sp. TH-M11
TGCCACGGGCAAAGGAGTAGGACACCGCGTGCAGTTCCCCGGTGCGCGGGTCGCGGTGCGGGTGGGCGGCGTAGCCACCCGTGAGGGTCCCGTCGAAGTCGCACTGGCCAACGGTGTCGAGTTCGTCGGTGAGTTCGTAGTTGGCCACACCACCCTCGACCAGGGCCAGCGTCTTTCCGGCGTGCGCCAATACGTTGGTGTTGGCGCCCAGGGACTGCAGGCCGGCTTTGAGATTGCGCGTGGTCGCGGCCGGCTCGCCCAGCATGTTGCGCACGGCGGCGCTGCGCACCCAGCGATTGCGATACCAGCCGGCTTTGCCGCCCTGCAGCGACACCCCGTGCACCATGCCGTCGCCGGTGAACCAGTGATAGGTGGCCGGATCGACCTCGGCGACCGGATTAGGCCCGTTGCGCAGGTAGCGCCCGTCCAGAAAGTCTGGGATGTGGCCGGTGACCGGCAGGTCGGTGGCGGTCACTTCGTCGCGGACCGGGGCAAGGAAATCGTCCAGGTACGGGTTGGCCGGCGGTTTTTCGATGACCTTGCTCATTTCTGATCCTAACTGCTATAACATTGATATGCCAGTGTTATACCGCTTGGTCGCAGGGTGTGTCAAGATGTCTGCTGATGACTCCCCAGGCCGACCGGAACATTCGCGACGAGTTGCTGCGCGTTGCCGTCGACATCCTCAACCAGGACGGCCCGGACGGATTGCAGACGCGCAAGATCGCCAGCGCCGCCGGGACGTCGACGATGGCGGTGTACACCTACTTCGGCGGGATGCCCGGGTTGATCGCCGCGATCGCCGAGGAGGGCTTGCGGCAATTCGATGCGGCGATGACGATGCCGGCGACGTCAGATCCGGTCGCCGATCTGATGGCCACCGGCATCGCCTACCGGCGCTATGCGATCGACCGTCCGCACATGTATCGGTTGATGTTCGGTAGCACCAGCGCGCACGGCATCAAGGCACCGGCGCACAACGTGTTGACCTTGACCCTGGCCGAGATCGACGAGCACTACCCGAGCTTCGCCCATGTGGTGCGTGGTGTGCACCGCGCCATGGCGGCCGGGCGTATTGCCGGCTCACCCGACGACGACGCCGCCGTGGTGGCCACCGCCGCGCAGTTCTGGGCGGCGATTCACGGCTTCGTCATGCTCGAGTTGGCCGGCTCCTACGGCGAGCAGGGCAGCGCGGTCGGACCGGTACTGGCCGCATTGACGGCAAATTTGCTTGTTGCACTGGGCGACTCACCGGAGCTGGTGCGCAGTTCGCAGCTGGCCTCGGTGCAGCGCTAGATAGCCAAAACCCCCGGAACCTGTTGGGCTCCGGGGGTTTTCGCGAATTGACTACTTGACGGTGACAGTGGCGCCGGCGGCCTCGAGCTTGCTCTTGGCCTCGTTGGCGGCCTCCTTGGGGGCCTTCTCCAAAACCGCCTTGGGCGCACCGTCGACCAGGTCCTTGGCTTCTTTCAAGCCCAGACCCGAGACGATCTCACGCACGACCTTGATGACGCCGATCTTCTTCTCACCGGCGGACTCGAGGATGACGTCGAACTCCGACTGCTCTTCGGCGGCCTCGGCGGGCGCGCCACCGGCAGCGGGGCCGGCGGCCGCCACGGCGACCGGAGCGGCCGCGGTGACCTCGAAGGTCTCTTCGAACTTCTTCACGAACTCCGAGAGTTCGAGCAAGGTGAGTTCTTTGAAGGCGTCGAGCAGTTCGTCAGTGGAGAGCTTGGACATATTTGGGTCCTTCCTAGGTGTTACGGGGTTATTCGGTGGTTTCGGCGGGCGATTCGGGTGTCTCGGCTTCGGCGGCGGGGGCCGCAGCTTCGGCCGGGGACTCGGCAGCTTTCTTCTCTTGCAACGCGAAGGCGAGCCTGGCCATCTGCGAGGCGGGCGCGTTGAACAGTCCGGCCGCCTTGGACAGGTTGGCCTTCATCGCTCCGGCCAGCTGGGCCAACAGCACCTCGCGCGACTCCAGGTCCGCGATGCGCTCCACTTCGGCGACGGTCAGGGCCCGGCCGTCCATGTAGCCGCCCTTGATGACCAGCGCTTTGTGGTCCTTGGCGAACTTCTTGATCGCCTTAGCGGCGTCAACGGCCTCGCCGCTGACAAACGCGATCGCCGTCGGCCCGACGAACAGCTCGTCGAGACCCTCGACGCCGGCTTCCGACGCGGCCCGCTTGATCAGCGTGTTCTTGGCGACCGAGTAGGTCGCCGAACCCGCCAGCGAGCGCCGCAGCTCGGCCAGGTTGGCGACGGTCAAACCGCGATAATCGGTGATCACGGTCGCCGTTGAGCTCTTGAAATGCTCAGCGATGTCTGCAACGGCGGTGGCCTTGTCAGCCTGTGCCATGCATTCCTCCTTGGGTTCTTGAGCCCGGCTCGGCCATCCGGTCCGGCTCGGTCATCCGGCCAGAAAAGACGAACGCCCCGACGCAGGATGCGGTCGGGGCGCGATGTTCCCGTTGGCTCGCGCCAACGAAGGTCTGCCTCGTCCTCCTGCGTGGGCCGCCCGGGCCCATACACTTGTGTGCGAGACACTTGTGTGCGAGCCCGAACCTTCAACCGATTGCTCGGTGACCGACGGTCTTGGGTGGATCGCCGCCTACCTTACAGTGCAGCGCTGGGATCAGCCAAAACGGCGAGTCACACCGGTCACAGCTCCGGGGCGGGGGTCGATGTGCCCGCCTTCGAGCGAATTGCCGCGGCCCTCAGCGCCAACTCGCGTTGGCGGATCCGGTACTCGGTGCCGCGCGGCATCTCGCCCGGGCCGTACACCCCGTGTTGGATGTGGCGGACCCTGCCGCGTCGGCGCTCCCATCGCAAAGCGTCGGACACCGACTTGTGCGCCGGCCTGGCGGCGGTGAATCCATGGCGGTCCAGCGCCTCGACGAGCTCTCGGATGGATGCCCGGCCGTGTCGCGCCAGGTGCATCGTGAGGACGTAACGCAACTCGATCCCGCGCAGGGTGTACATCGACGGAGCGTTGCATGCAGCTACGACAGCGCCGGTGAATTCGCTCGAAGGCGGGCACATCGATACCCACCCAGGCCCGGTGACTCATGTGACGGCTGAGACCAATGCTGCGGCTCCGATCAAACCGGCGTCGCCGCCCAGGGCGGCCGGCATCGCCCGCAGGCCGCGAATGAAGCTCAGGCCCGCGTAGTCGGTCAACGCCGCCCGTAGCGGATCGAATAGCAGCGGACCCGACCTCGCCACTCCGCCGCCGATCACGACGAGGTCGAGGTCGCACACCGCGCCGACCGAGGCGATCATCGCGGCCAGCGCGGTCGCGCCCCGGTGAAACGCCCTCAGCGCCAGGGGCTCACCCGCATCGGCCGCATCGGCCAGGGCCACGGCATCGGCTCCCGGCGGCCCGGCCCAGCCGTTGGTCAGCGCCCACCTCGTCATCCACGGCCCGGACGCGACGGTCTCGACGCAGCCACGGCCGCCGCAGCTGCAGAGCTGCCCGTCGGGTTCCACCACGACGTGTCCGACGTGGCCGGCGTTGCCGGTCCGCCCGTGATACGGCTTACCGTCGAGTACCAGTCCGCCGCCCACACCGGTCGAGACCACCATGCCGAGCATGAAGCGGGCGCCGACCCCGGCACCACGCCGATGCTCACCGAGAGCCATGCAGACGCCGTCTCCGGCCAGCTGCACCGGCACGCCGGGCACCACGCCCGCGACCCGATCGCGTAACGGAAACCGTTGCCAGGAAACAATATTGATGGGACTGACGGTTCCTGTGACAGCGTCGACGGGGCCCGCGCAGCCGATGCCGACAGCGCGGATCTGCCCTTGTGCAGTCTTGGCCGCACGGGCGATCAGGCGATCGAGCACATCCCAGACATGTTCCGGGTCATGATCTTTCGGGGTGGACTCGACAAACGTATGTACCAATTCGCCGGACGGGTCTACCAGACCGACGGCGATCTTGGTGCCGCCGATATCCAGAGCCAGGGTCAACATCAGAGCTCAGTGCCGGTGGGTGTTGTCGGGTTGACGTGGGTCGCCGGGATGCTCGTAGCCGGCCGCCAGCCGGACAAGTGCCGCGCGGCGCTGGTCGAGCCACACCCGGAAGGCTCGCCGTCGGGCGGCCCCGCGCAGGTGTTCGCCGATCGCGCAACGCACCTCTGCAAGCGGCGGGACGGCGGAGGCTGGGGTCCGCCAGCCGTGGGCGTCGCGTTGAGAGCCGGCGAACCGCAGCGGGTTTCGATCGTGATAGGCGGCGATGTCGCCGTCGCTGACCTCGACACCGGAGGTGACGTGAGCAAACAGAGCCCGGGCGCGCGGGTCGGCCAGTGCCGCGGCGGCGATACTGCCGATCTCCAGCCGTGCGGTGCTGTCGGGCAGCAACTCGTCCTCGGCGGGGGCTTGGTCGGCGCTCACCCCGCGAGCCTGCGCCTCGAGTGCGATCACGCGTTCGGTCACGATCAGCTGAGTGAGCCAACGCCGCAGTTGCCGGCCCTCGCTGGTGCCGACCGCCGGCAACGCTGCGGCCCGCGCACCGCCGCGCAATCGTTCCTCCCGCTCGTCGACCTCCTCGACCGGGACTGCAATACCCTGCACCAAAGCAACATTCATTGCACTTTCACCTGCACAGCGGGCGAGTAGACCAGTCGGCCGGCGCAGCCGATCCGGATCAGCGCCCACCACTGACCGGGCTCGACCCACGCGGGCGGGTTCACCTCGAAGCTGACGTCGACGGTGCCGCGGGCCGGTAACACCGCACCCA
>NZ_JBYCLD010000013.1:0-3085 GCF_057473725.1 Mycobacterium sp. TH-M11
CGGGGGTATCCCCAATCTCGAAGTCATCCAGAACGAGGTCTACACGATCCTGGCCGGGCGGGCCAATCAGATCCGCGACTTCCTGGGCAAGCTGGACGTGTTCGTCGGCCAGGTGAATCAGCAGCGTGACGACATTCGGCACGTCATCGACTCCATCGACCGCTTGCTGGGCTATGCCGCACGACGTGCCGATACCCTGGATCGAGCTTTGACCGAATTCCCGCCGCTGGTCGAGCATTTCGACAAACAACGGAAGTTGTTCGCCGACACCGTCGAAGCGGTGGGCCGGATCAGCAACGTCACCGACCAGACCTTCACCGCTGCCCGGGCCGACCTGCATCAGGATCTGGGCGACCTGCAGCGACCGCTCAAGCAACTCGGGCGTACCACGCCGTATTTGGTCGACGCGCTGATGTTGCTGCTGTCGCCGCCGTTCAACATCGACAGCGTGCCGAAAATCGTTCGCGGCGATTACATCAACGTCTCCGGTGCGCTGGATCTCACGCTGAGCACTGTCGACAACGCGATCTTCACCGGGACGGGGTTCTCCGGAGCGTTGCGTGCGCTCGAGCAGTCCTGGGGCCGCGATCCGTCGACAATGATTCCCGATATTCGTTACACGCCGAACCCGGCCGACGCGCCGGTGGAGCGAGGCGAGTAATGCTGACCCGCTTCATCCGCATTCAGTTGATTGTGTTCGCCGCGTTGACATTAGCCGCGCTGGTTGCCCTGGGCTGGTATTACCTGCGTATTCCCGCCCAACTCGGGGTCGGCCAATATCGTCTGGTCGCCGAGTTACCGGCGTCGGGCGGTCTGTACCGCACCTCGAACGTGACGTACCGCGGAATCCAGATCGGCAAGGTCACCAAGGTCGAACCGACCCGACACGGCGTCCGGGCGACGCTGAGCATCGACGACCGCTACAAGATCCCGATCGATGCCTCGGCCAACGTGCATTCGGTGTCGGCGATCGGTGAGCAGTACGTCGACCTGGTCTCCACCGGTGATCCCGGGAAGTTCTTCGCGCCGGGCCAGACCATCACCAAGGGCACGGTGCCCAGCGAGATAGGCCCCGCGCTGGACGCCGCAAACCGCGGGCTGGCGGCGCTGCCCAAGCACAAGATTGCGTCGCTGCTGGACGAAACATCAATGGCTGTAGGTGGTTTGGGGCCGGCACTGCAACGGCTCGTCGACTCTACCCAGTCGATCGTCGGTGACTTCGAGGCTAATCTTGCCGACGTCGACGACATCATCGCCAATGCGGCGCCGATTCTGGACAGTCAGGTGGACTCCGGCGATTCGATCGCCCAATGGTCGCGCAACCTCAAAGCCCTCACCGCTCAGATCGCGGACAACGACCCGCATGTGCAGAGCATCCTGGCGCACGGCGCACCCACAGCCGATCAGGTCAACAGCGTCTTCAGCGACGTCCGCGAGTCGCTCCCGCAGACCATCGCGAATCTGGAAGTCGTCGCCGACATGCTCAAGCGCTACAACGCAGGACTCGAACAGCTGCTGGTCTTCCTGCCGGAGGTCGGCTCGGTGGCCCAGACGTTGGTCGCGTCGGCGCCGGGGTCGGTGCTGATGAGCTTCGACTTGTCGCTGAACAATCCGCCGCCGTGTCTGACCGGATTCCTGCCCGCCTCGCAGTGGCGCTCACCGGCCGACACCAGCACCGCTCCGCTGCCGGCGGGAACGTATTGCAAGATCCCGCAAGACACCCAAGCCAACGACGTCCGTGGTGCGCGCAACTACCCCTGCGTGGACGTGCCCGGTAAGCGCAGGGCGACGCCGCGGGAATGCCGGGACAACAAACCGTATGTGCCGCTGGGCACCAACCCCTGGTATGGCGACCCGAACCAGATCCGGAACTGCCCGGCGCCCGGCGCCCGCTGCGATCAGCCCGTCGACCCCGGCAACGTCATACCGGCGCCCTCGGTCAACAACGGCATGAACCCGATACCGGCCGACCGCCTGCCGCCGCCGGCACCTCCGGTCGACGACCCGCTGCAGCGGCCCGGATCGGGTTCGGTGCACTGCAACGGTCAGCAGCCCAACCCGTGCACCTACACGCCGGGCGGTGCGAGCGCGATCTATCTGCCGTCCAGTGGCGAAGTGGTGGGGCCCGACGGCGCCAAGTACTCGTTGGAGGACTCGCGCCACACCGGCGACAACGGATGGCAGGACATGCTCGCGCCGGTCAGGTGATCCGCGTCGGGAATCTTGGACGGCCGGCTGCGTTGAAACTGCTAATCGCACGTGAGGAGAACGTCATGACCGGCAGGCCTGTTCTGCAGCCCACCCCCGAGCACCCGATCACCGTCAACCCGACCGGAAAGCGGGTCGTGGTTCGGGTCAACGGCGAGATCGTCGCCGACACCGATGCAGCGCTGGAGCTGCGCGAGTCCACCTATCCTGCGGTTCAATACATTCCGTTCAAGGATGTCGTGCAGGAGGTACTCACCCGTACCGACACCAGCACCTACTGCCCGTTCAAGGGCGACGCCGGCTATTTCAGCGTGACCATCGGCGGTGTGACCGTCGACGACGTGATCTGGTGCTACGAGCGGCCCTTCCCGGCGGCGGCGGCGATCGCCGGCCATGCCGCGTTTTATCCCGACAAAGCCCAGATCACCGTCGGTTAGGCGGTCGCCACGCCCAGCACGCGGGCGGTCAACTGGGTGTCGCTGTACTCGCGCAGCGAGGTGATGAGGCCGTCGCGGGTCTCGAAGATGAAAACGGCGGGGGTGTTGAAGTGCACGCCGTCGCTGGTCTCGCCGTGGGCTTCTGCCTCGATCACCACACTTTCCCCGTCGTTGAAGCACTGGAGGAAGTCGAGGTTCAACTCGGCCCGCTGTTTGCGCCGGTCGACGTCCTCGCGCGACGCCGCTTTGTCCAGCGATGTGCGGGTGACAATGCTCCAGTAGGTGAAGTCGTCGCTGAGCAGCTCAAAGCATTCGTCGACGTCGGCGCCCTCGGACAGGCACTGCAGGAACATCCATGCCAACTCGGCGGACGGAGCGTCGAACGGGGTTGTCACCTCGTCATCCTGACGTGGAACACGGTTGCCGGTCAATGACCCACC
>NZ_JBYCLD010000014.1:0-14480 GCF_057473725.1 Mycobacterium sp. TH-M11
GTCCTGAGCTTCTTGTTGACTGCCGGGAGTTTTCGGCGATGACGCGCTGGGGGTAGGTTCCATGGGGTCTCCGGGTAGTGGTGTGGCGCCGGTCGGAGTTTCCGGTCCAAGGGAAGGGGGTGGTTTTGTCGGCGAGCAGGCGACGATGAGGGCGGCCGTGGCGACAAAAACCAGAGAGGCATGCGAACTGGGCTGACTATTGTCATGGCATTAAGTCGGTGGAGTGACATCGGCTCTGCCTGCAATGATACGGCCCATGTTGGCCAAGGCCGGGTTGCCAGGATCCCAATAGCTGCTGTGCGCGGCTATCGTCGGCAAGCCCAATGGCCAGCCAGGGCCGGGCGACGCTCCGAACGGTGTGGCCCCGAAATCTGCGGCGATTGGATCGGTGCCAAGCGTCACATCGGCGGCCCAGCGAACGATGTCGTTCTGCGCTCGTGTTGCATACACGTGCGCGCCGGGATCAAGGTTCAGGTCCCCGGCGTCGCGCGTGCCAGCGCGGCAACGCCGGGCGGCCGTCGTAGCCCGGCGGGTGCGCGAGAAAGTCAGCGACGGCAACCTCAGTGGCCACCTGCTCGCAGAGCTTCACCAGGTGGGCAGCGTGCGTAGCTCACAAATCGAGCATCGCACTGCGGCACGCTCCCCCTTTTCTCCTCTCGCGACTCAACCGCAAGGGGTGAACCGTGACCGCGTAGAGGCATGGATAAGCGAAGGAACGCAAAAGGTCACGCTCTCTTTCGAGTTCGTGACCTTTTGCGTCTGAGTTCGTAGAACCGCTCTTTGTGGGCGAAGGGGGACTTGAACCCCCACGTCCCGAAGGACACTGGCACCTGAAGCCAGCGCGTCTGCCATTCCGCCACTCGCCCTAAACAACCGGTGGAGCCTATCACTGTAGTGGCGGCGTTCCCCAAATCGGACGCCGCCGCGATGACCTGCCGCGATGCGATTCTCAGAGTTCTGAAGGTGCCGCTGCGCTGCGCTGGCCGGATAGCATGCTCAAGACGACACGCGTTGTGCGACACGCCGGAACCCGGCTCCCGCGCAGCTTCACACACGAGGACAGGGACATGAGCGGCCAGAGGGGGCTAGTTCAGCGCATCGAGCGCCGGCTCGAAGTCTCCGTCGGCGACGCTTTTGCCCGCGTATTCGGCGGCTCGATCGTCTCCCAAGAGCTCGAGGCGATGCTGCGGCGGGAGGCCGGCGAGGGCACCCGTCTCGTTGCCGGCAATCGCCTTTTGGCTCCGAACGAATACGTCATTACCCTCGGTATGCACGACTACCAGAAAGTGGGCGCCGATCCGGATCTCACTTCGGACGCTTTCGCCAAGCATTTGGCGGGATACATCGGCGAACAGGGGTGGCAAACATATGGTGACGTGGTCGTCCGGTTCGAGCAGTCGGCGAACCTGCACACCGGCCAGTTCCGCACCCGCGGCGCTGTCAACCCCGATGTCGAGCCCCGGCCAACGGCCGGCGAGCCCGCCCCGCCACAATCAGACCATGCGTGCGACGCAGAACCAGGAGTACCAGCGATGACCGAGAATTCCAGCTACGGCGGCGGTGGACAGGGACCGGGTCGGCCCGGAGACGACTACTACGACGACCCCTACGCGCCCCCGCAGCAAGACCCGTATGCCGCACCGGACCCCCGCGGTGGCTACCCCCCCGAGCAGCCTGGTGGCTACGACCAGGGCGGCTACGGCGCTCCCGAGCAACGCGGCGGCTACCCCGACCAAGGCTACGAACAGCGCGGCGGATACAACGCGGGCGGCTACCCCGACCAGCGCGGCGGCTACCCCGACCAAGGTGGCTACGGCGGCGGGCACCGCCAAGACGCCGGCTACGGACAACAACCCGGCGGCTACGGACAACCCGGCGGCAGCCCGGGCTACGACCAATACGCCGACTATGGACGCGGGCCGGCCCGCCAGGACGACGGGGGCTACGGCGCACCCGACCAGCGCGGCGGCTACCCCGACCAGGGCTACGACCAACGCGGCGGATACGGCCGCCAAGACTACGCCCCGCAGGATTACGCCCAGCCGGATTACGCCCAGCCGGATTACGGGCAGCAGGGCTATGCCCCGCAGGATTACGCCCAGCCGGATTACGGGCAGTCCTACGCCCCGCCAGGGGGCGGTTATGGCGGGTCTGACTACGGCCAGCCCGCCGAGCCCAGTGGCTACGGCCAGAGCGGCTACGGGCAGGGGGGCTACGGCCAGGGCGGCTACGCGGCCGCCGGATCTACGGTGACGTTGCAACTCGACGACGGCAGTGGGCGCACTTACCAGCTGCGCGAGGGCCCCAACGTCATCGGCCGTGGCCAGGACGCGCAGTTCCGGCTCCCGGACACCGGTGTGTCGCGTCGCCACCTGGAAATCCGGTGGGACGGCCAAGTGGCGCTGTTGTCCGACCTCAACTCCACAAACGGGACAACCGTCAACAACGCACCTGTCCAGGAATGGCAGCTGGCCGACGGCGACGTGATCCGGCTGGGACACTCGGAGATCGTCGTCCACATCCATTGAGTCGTCGCGCAGCCAGCTTCACCCCGCGCCGACCGCCCTCCAAGTATCGTGACGTTGCTAAATCCGGGCACGTAAGGCACGCGGCACCCAGGACGGAGAGGACGCCAGATGCAGGGACTCCTACTGCAACTGACGCGCGCCGGTTTCTTGATGCTGCTGTGGTTGTTCATCTGGTCGGTGCTGCGGATCCTGCGCACCGACATCTACGCACCAACCGGGGCAGTGATGGTGAGGCGTGGTTTGACGTTGCGCGGGACGCTGTTACCGGCCCGGCAGCGGGGAAATGCGGCACGCTATCTCGTGGTCACCGAGGGAGCGTTGTCCGGCGCCCGAATCACGCTGAGCGGCCAGCCGGTGCTGATCGGCCGAGCCGACGACTCTACGTTGGTACTCAACGACGACTATGCGTCGACACGGCACGCACGGCTTTCCCAGCGCGGCTCGGAATGGTACGTCGAAGATCTAGGATCGACCAACGGTACATACCTCGACAGGGCGAAAGTGACGACGGCGGTACGGGTTCCCATTGGCACGCCGGTGAGTATCGGCAAAACGGTGATTGAGTTGCGCTCGTGACTTTGGTCTTGCGCTATGCAGCGCGCAGCGATGTCGGCTTGGTGCGATCCAACAACGAGGACTCGGTGTATGCCGGTGCGCGATTGTTGGCGCTGGCCGACGGCATGGGCGGGCACGCCGCCGGTGAGGTCGCGTCGCAGTTGATAATCGCGGCGCTGGCCCACCTCGACGACGACGAGCCCGGTGGCGACCTCCTCGCCACGCTCGACGCCGCGGTGCACGCCGGCAATTCGGCCATCGCCGCGCAGGTGGAGATGGAGCCCGAACTCGAGGGGATGGGCACTACCCTCACCGCAATCCTGTTCGCGGGCAACCGTCTTGGGTTAGTGAATGTCGGTGACTCGCGGTGCTACCTGCTGCGCGACGGTGAGCTGGCGCAGATCACCAAAGACGACACCTTCGTCCAGACCTTGGTCGACGAAGGCCGGATCACCAAAGAGGAAGCGCACAGCCACCCGCAGCGGTCGTTGATCATGCGTGCGCTGACCGGCCACGAGGTCGAGCCCACCCTGACCATGCGTGAAGTGCGCCTCGGCGATCGTTATCTGCTGTGTTCGGACGGGCTTTCCGACCCGGTGAGCGACGAGACGATCCTGGACGCCCTGAAGATTCCCGACGTCAGGGATAGTGCCGACCGGTTGATCGAACTGGCGCTACGCGGCGGCGGCCCCGACAACGTCACGGTGGTAGTCGCCGATGTCGTCGACAACGACTACGGACCCACCCAGCCGATCATTGCGGGCGCGGTGTCCGGTGACTCCGACATCCACGACCAGCTGGCCCGGCCCAACACCTCTGCCAGCCGGGCTTCGGCCCTCACCCCGCGCAAGGACGTCGCCAAACGCGTTCCGCCCCAGATGGATACGGCTCCACCGGCGCGACGTTCGCGGCGTCGGACGCTGATCGGGGTGGTGCTGGCGATCCTACTGGCGCTCGCCGCCCTGGCCATCGGACGTACGGTGATCCGCAGTTACTACTACGTCGCCGACTACGCCGGTGCCGTGTCGATCATGCAGGGTATCCAGGTATCCCTTCCGGGTGTGCCTCTGCACCAACCGTATTCGCAGGGTTGCCTAAACAGCCGCAACCAGCTCTCGGTGATCCGCTTCGGCACGGCCGCCGCCCACCACGACTGCCGGCTGATGAAGCCCTCCGACCTGGCCGAGTCGGCGCGGGCGCAGGTGTCGGCAGGGCTTCCCGCCGGCACGCTGGAGCAGGCCGACGCGCAATTGCGCCGGCTGGCCACAGAATCGCTGCTGCCGCTGTGTCCGCTGGCCCGGGCGCAGGCTCCGGCACCCGCCGCACCGCCGCCGCCGCCCTCGACGACACCGGCAACCGCGCCGAGCGCGGAATCCTCTGTCCCCCACGAATCTCCGGCAAGTCCGTCGCCGACGGCGCCCGCTCATCCCCCTGTTACGGCCCTGTCGCCGCCGCCACCCCAACCGGGCACCGACTGCCGGACTCCGGAATGACGACGCAGCCGCAGGCGGCCGTCACTGTCACACCCCCGTTGCCGAATCGGCGCAATGCCGAGTTACTGTTGCTGTGTTTCGCCACGGTGATCACGGTGGCGGCGTTCGCCATCGTGCAGGCCAACCAGGAGCGCGGCCTCAGCTGGCAGTTGCTCAACTACGCGGTGGGCTTCTTGGCGGTATTCGCCGTCGCGCATCTGGCGATCAGACGCTATGCGCCGTACGCCGATCCGTTGCTGCTACCAGTTGTGGCTCTACTGAACGGACTTGGGCTGGTGATGATTCACCGGCTCGATCTCGGCGAGAGGCTGGCCGAGGGAAGCAGCCGCGCCGTCACCAGTCCGCAAATCTTGTGGACGCTGTTCGGCGTGGGCGCCTTCGCCGCTGTGGTGATCTCGCTGAAGGACCACCGTCAACTCGCACGGTACGGCTATGTCTGCGGGCTGACCGGCCTGATCATCCTGGCCATCCCCGCGCTGCTGCCGAGGTCGCTGTCCGAACAGAACGGCGCGAAAATCTGGATTCGGTTGCCAGGCTTCTCAATTCAGCCCGCCGAGTTTTCCAAAATCCTGTTGCTGATCTTCTTTTCCGCTGTGCTGATCGCCAAGCGCGGGCTATTCACCAGTGCCGGCAAACATGTATTGGGGATGGACCTGCCGCGTCCGCGTGACCTCGCCCCGCTGTTGGGTGCGTGGACAGCGTCGATCGGCGTGATGGTATTCGAAAAAGACTTGGGCACTTCGCTTTTACTCTACGCGTCGTTTCTTGTGGTGGTCTACCTCGCCGCCCAGCGCTTCAGCTGGATGGTGCTCGGACTGGCCTTGTTCGGGCTGGGAAGCGTGCTGGCCTACTTCGCTTTCGATCACGTCCGGGTCCGCGTGCAGACCTGGCTGGACCCGTTCGCCGACCCCGACGGCGCCGGCTACCAGATTGTGCAGTCGCTGTTCAGCTTCGCCACCGGGGGAGTCTTCGGGACCGGACTGGGCAACGGCCAGCCGGACACGGTGCCCGCTGCCGCAACGGATTTCATCACCGCGGCGTTCGGGGAGGAACTCGGGCTGGTCGGGCTGGCCGGCCTGCTGATGCTCTACACCATCGTGATCATCCGCGGGATGCGAACGGCGATCGCGGTGCGCGACAGCTTCGGCAAGCTGCTGGCCGCCGGACTCGCTTCGGCGCTGGCGATCCAGTTGTTCATCGTCGTCGGCGGCGTCACCAACCTCATTCCGCTGACCGGCCTGACCACACCGTGGCTGTCCTACGGCGGCTCGTCTCTGGTGGCCAACTACATCTTGCTGGCGATCCTGGTGCGCATCTCGCACTCTGCGCGGCGTCCGTTGCATACCAAGCCGCGTAACACCTCCCCGATCGCCGGCGCCCACACCGAGGTGATCGAGAAGGTATGAACACCTCGCTTCGCCGGATATCGATGAGCGTCATGGCGCTGATCGTGCTGCTGCTGCTCAACGTCACGCTCACCCAAGTGTTCACCGCCGACGGCCTGCGGTCCGATCCGCGCAACCAGCGGGTGCTGCTCGACGAGTACTCCCGCCAGCGCGGCCAAATCACCGCGGGCGGACAACTGCTGGCCTACTCGGTGGCCACCGACAGCCGCTTCCGCTTTTTGCGGGTGTATCCCAACGCCGCGGTGTACGCCCCAATCACCGGCTTCTACTCACTGCGCTACTCCAGCACCGGCCTCGAGCGTGCCGAAGACGCGGTGCTCAACGGGTCCGACCAACGGCTGTTCGGCCGCCGGCTGGCCGACTTCTTCACCGGCCGCGATCCGCGCGGCGGCACGGTGGACACCACCGTCAGCCCCCGCATCCAGCAGGCCGGCTGGGACGCGATGCAACAGGGCTGCAACGGGCCCTGCCGAGGCGCGGTGGTGGCGTTGGAGCCGTCGACCGGGAAGATCCTGGCCATGGTTTCGTCGCCGTCATTCGACGCCAATCTGCTCGCCTCCCACGACCTTGAACAGCAGTCGAAGACGTGGCAGCAACTGCGTGACGACCCCAACTCGCCGATGATCAACCGCGCGATCTCGCAGACCTATCCGCCCGGGTCGACATTCAAGGTGATCACCACCGCGGCGGCCCTGCAAAATGGTGCGGCCGAGAACGACGAGCTGACCGCGGCTGCGTCGACTCCACTACCCGACAGCACCGCCGCCCTGGAGAATTACGGTGGCCAACCGTGCGGCGACGCCGAAACGGTCACGCTGCGGGAGGCGTTCGCCCGGTCTTGCAACACGGCATTCTTCCAGTTGGGCCTGCTCACCGGCACCGCCGCACTGCGCAGCACGGCCCGGGCGTTCGGGCTGGACACGGTCCCGGAGTCGATCCCCTTACAAGTGGCCGAGTCGACCGTCGGACCCATCTCCGACGCCGCGGCACTCGGGATGTCGAGCATCGGTCAAAAGGACGTGGCGTTGACGCCGCTGGAGAATGCGGTCATTGCGGCTACCATCGCCAATGCCGGCATCACCATGCAGCCCTACCTGGTCCAGAGCCTGCAGGGACCCGACCTGGCCAACATCAGCACGACCGCACCGCGTGAACAGCGCCGCGCGGTGTCCCCGCAGGTCGCCGCTAAGCTAACTGAGTTGATGGTCGGCGCCGAGAACATGACACAGCAGAAAGGGGCGATCCCCGGCGTGCAGATCGCATCCAAGACCGGTACCGCCGAACATGGCACCGACCCGCGCCGCACCCCGCCGCATGCGTGGTATATCGCTTTTGCGCCCGCGCAGGCCCCCAAGGTGGCCGTCGCGGTACTCGTAGAGGGAACAGCGGACGGTGGCAGCCCATCGGCGACCGGAGGTGCGCTTGCCGCACCGATTGGGCGTGCCGTCATCGAGGCCGCGCTGCAGGGAGGACCATGAGCCCGCGAGTAGGTGTGACGCTGTCTGGCCGCTACCGGTTGCAGCGATTGATCGCCACCGGCGGCATGGGCCAGGTCTGGGAGGCTGTCGACAGTCGGCTGGGTCGACGTGTCGCCGTCAAGGTGCTCAAGCAGGAATTTTCCCAGGACCCCGAATTCATCGAACGCTTCCGGGCTGAAGCACGCACCACTGCGATGCTCAACCATCCGGGCATCGCCAGCGTCCACGACTACGGCGAGACACAGATGGACGGCGAGGGCCGGACCGCGTACCTGGTGATGGAGCTCGTCAACGGCGAGCCGCTGAACTCGGTGCTCAAGCGGACCGGACGGCTCTCACTGCGGCACACCCTGGACCTGCTCGAACAGACCGGCCGCGCGTTGCAGGTCGCGCACGCCGCCGGGCTGGTGCATCGCGACGTCAAACCGGGCAACATTTTGATCACGCCGACGGGCCAAGTCAAGATCACCGATTTCGGTATCGCCAAGGCCGTCGACGCCGCGCCGGTGACCCAAACCGGCATGGTAATGGGGACCGCCCAGTACATCGCCCCCGAGCAGGCGCTCGGTCATGACGCGACTCCCGCGAGCGACGTGTATGCGCTGGGAGTTGTCGGTTACGAAGCGGTTTCGGGTAAGCGGCCGTTCACCGGCGACGGCGCGCTGACGGTGGCGATGAAGCACATCAAAGAGCCCCCGCCGCCGCTGCCGGCGGACCTGCCACCGAATGTGCGCGAGCTGATCGAGATCACCCTGGTGAAAAACCCGGGCATGCGCTACCGCAGCGGGGGACCGTTCGCCGATGCGGTCGCGGCCGTGCGCGCAGGCCGCCGCCCGCCGCGGCCCAATCAGGCCACTGGAAGCACGCGTGCCACGCCGGCCGCCATCCCGTCGGGATCGCAGACTCGGGCGGCGGCCGCCGCCACCACCCGGGCGCCGGCCGCTCGCCGGGTGCGGCCGACCACCGGCGGTCATCGGACCCCGCCACCGCGGCGCACCTTCTCGTCGGGCCAGCGTGCGCTGCTGTGGGCCGCCGGCGTGCTCGGCGCCCTGGCGATCATCATCGCGATCCTCATCGTGCTGAACTCGCACAACGACAATTCCCAGCAGCAACCATCGACACCCACGGTGACCGACACCGGAGTACCACCCAGCAAGTCTGGATCCGCTCCGGCGCATCCAACTAATTGGACGTACCGGGTGGCCGCGGGTAATCCTGAAGGGCAATGCGACCTGCCCGCCCCCCGGCGGGCGGCCGCGCCGATCTTCTCGTGCGCGGTGGCATCCCGACACGAGAAACAGCGATGACGACCCCGCAACAACTGTCCGACCGCTACGAACTTGGTGAGATCCTCGGTTTCGGTGGCATGTCCGAGGTGCACCTGGCGCGCGATGTCCGGCTACACCGAGACGTGGCGGTCAAGGTGCTGCGCGCCGACTTGGCCCGCGACCCCAGCTTCTACCTGCGCTTCCGCCGCGAGGCGCAGAATGCCGCAGCGCTCAACCACCCCGCGATCGTCGCGGTGTACGACACCGGCGAGGCTGATACGCCTGCCGGGCCGCTGCCGTACATCGTGATGGAGTACGTCAATGGCGTGACGCTGCGCGACATCGTCCACACCGACGGGCCGATGACTCCCACCCGCGCCATCGAGGTCATCGCCGACGCTTGCCAGGCGCTGAACTTTTCGCACCAGCACGGCATCATTCACCGCGATGTCAAGCCGGCCAACATCATGATCTCCCACACCAACGCGGTGAAGGTGATGGACTTCGGTATCGCGCGCGCCCTGTCCGACAGCGGCAACAGCGTCACCCAGACCGCCGCGGTGATCGGCACCGCGCAATATCTTTCACCCGAGCAAGCCCGCGGCGACACCGTCGATGCCCGCTCCGATGTGTATTCCCTGGGCTGTGTGTTGTACGAAATGCTCACCGGTGAACCGCCTTTCGTCGGTGACTCGCCGGTCGCCGTGGCCTGCCAGCACGTCCGCGAAGACCCGGTCCCGCCGTCGCAGCGTTACGAAGGCATCTCCGCCGACCTCGATGCCGTCGTGCTCAAGGCGCTGGCCAAGAACCCCGAGAACCGCTACCAGACCGCCGCCGAGATGCGCACCGATCTCATTCGGGTGCATAACGGCGAACCACCGGAGGCACCCAAGGTCCTCACCGAGGCCGAGCGCTCTTCGCTGATGGCCACTCCGCATTCGGCTGATTCAGCCGGCGCGCATACCACTCCGCTGGCCCGCCAGCAGCCCGACTTCATCCGCGAACCCGGTGCCGGCTCGATCAGGCGATGGGTGATCGCCGTCGCGGCGCTGGCCGTGCTGACCGTGGTCGTCACGATCCTGATCAACACGGTCGGCGGCGGTATGCGCAACGTGCAGGTGCCCGACGTGCGCAACCAGGCGTCGGCCGATGCGATCGCCACCCTGCAGAACCACGGATTCAAGACCCGCACCCTGCAAAAGCCCGACTCGACCGTCCTGCCCGACCACGTCATCGGCACCGATCCCAGCGCCAACGCCAAAGTCGGTGCCGGCGAATTGATTACGGTCAACGTGTCGACCGGACCTGAGCAGCGCGAGGTACCCGACGTCTCGTCGCTGAGCTATGCGGCGGCGGTGAAGAAGCTCAAGGCTGCCGGCTTCGGTCGTTTCAAGCAGGTCAACTCCCCGTCGACGCCGGAGACGAAAGACAAAGTCATCGGCACCAACCCGCCTGCCAACCAGACCTCGGCAATCACCAACGAGATCACGGTGATCGTCGGCACCGGTCCGTCAAGCAAGCAGGTTCCCGACGTCGCCGGCCAGACCGCCGATGAGGCCCAGAAGAATCTGGCGGTCTACGGTTTCTCGAAGTTCGCTCAGGCGGCGGTGGACAGCCCCCGACCGGCCGGCGCCGTGGTGGGAACGAATCCGCCTGCGGGCGCCAACGTTCCCGTCGACACGGTGATTGAGTTGCAGGTGTCCAAGGGCAACCAGTTCGTGATGCCGGACGTCACGGGAATGTTTTGGGCCGACGCCGAACCGCGGTTACGCGCGCTGGGTTGGACCGGGGTTCTGGACCGGGGCCCCGACGTGGACGCCGGTGGCTCGCAGCACAACCGGGTGGTCTACCAGAGCCCCGGTGCGGGTCAGGGCGCCAACCGAGACGGCAGCATCACGCTGAAGTTCGGTCAGTAGCGCAGTCCTGGTGCCGGACGGCCGCCAGGCTGTCCACCAATTCGCTTTCCAGCTTGCGCACCAGCCCGTCATCGCGGGCCTGCCCGCACTCGGTCAGCCAGTTGGCCAGCATCCGGTGGCCGCCTTCGGTGAGGATCGACTCCGGGTGGAACTGCACACCATGGATCGGCAAATCCTGGTGCCGGACGCCCATGATGACCCCGCTCCGGGTGCGGGCGGTCACCTCCAGTTCCGCGGGCAGCGTCTGAGGCAGGATCGTCAGCGAGTGATACCGGGTAGCGGTGAAAGGGTCCGGAAGCCCCTGCAACACCCCGGTATTCGTGTGATACACGCTGCTGGTCTTGCCGTGTAGCAGTTCGGGCGCCCGGTCAACGGCGGCTCCGAACGCCACGCCGATGGCCTGGTGACCCAGGCACACCCCCAGCAGTGGGGTGCGCGCCGCGGCGCAGGCCCGCACCAGCTCGATCGAGGCGCCGGCGCGTTCGGGGGTGCCCGGGCCGGGGCTCAGCAGAATCCCGTCCACCTCGGCGACGGTTGCCGGCGGGTCGGCCAGCCGCGGGTCGTCGTTGCGCCACACCGTCGCCTCGACACCCAACTGGCCCAGGTACTGCACCAGGTTGAAGACGAAGCTGTCGTAGTTGTCGACGACCAAGATTTGCACCATCGTGCCAACCTACCGTCAGTAACTGATGGGTCCGATCGGCTCGGCGAAGTGCATCCGCAGCGGCTCGGTGTAGCCCGCGACGTGAGCGTCGGACAGCACGTGTTCGGTGTAGCCCAAGCCGAAGCGCACCACGTACTGCTTGTAGAGGACGACCAGTGGCGCGGCGGCCAGCGCCGCCTGCATCGCGTTGGCGTCGCCGATCGCGGTGATCGTGTACGGCGGGCTGTAGGTCCGCCCGTTGAGCAGCAACGTGTTACCCACGCAGCGGGCCGCCGAGGTGGCGATAATGCGCTGATCCTGCATCTGGATGGCTTCCGCGCCGGCGGTCCACAGCGCGTTCATGACGGCCTGGATGTCCTGCTGATGCACGACGAGGTCGTCGGGGGAGGCGTCGCGGGGGAAGCGGCCGTTCGCGTCGCGCTGCGCGTCGTTGAGTGTGACGGTCAGACCGGGGCCGTGGACGGGCTCGAGCCCGGCGCTGCCGGCCAGCTCGGCCGACCGCCGCAGCATCGCCGCCAGCGCCACGTCGCTCGATCGACCGTGGGTGGAGTCGATGACGCCGGCCAGTCTGTCCCGCTCGGCGCTCAGCTGTGTCACGGCGGACTGCTCGCTGCGGACCAGGTCGACCAGCCGGGGTGCGTCGCTGCGCCGGATTTCGCGGCCGCGGGACACCCCGTGCGTCGCGCCGAGCAGCAGGCCCGCCAACAGGCACACCACTGGAACGCCCACCCGCCACGCCGAGCGTTGCGCCGCCTGGCGCCGGTGCGGGCCGCGCAGCGCCCGGACGCCGAGGCGGGCACGTGGCCCTCGCTCCGCGCTGCGCGCCATCGGCACTCCGTCCGCTGCTGGTGAGTGCGTTACTCTCATCGATGCACCCGTTCTGCTTACCGTAGCTACGAGTTATACCCGAGGTAGCAATGCCCAAGTCCAAAGTCCGCAAGAAGACCGACTTCACCGCGCGCGCGGTGAGCCGCACCCCGGTCAAAGTCAAGGCCGGCCCTTCCAGCGTGTGGTTTGTCGTGTTGTTCTGCGGCTTGATGCTGGTCGGCCTGATCTGGCTGATGGTGTTCCAATTGGCCGCGACCGGTCCCGACGCGCCCTCGGTGCTCAACTGGATGGCGAACCTGGGCCCGTGGAACTACGCCGTCGCGTTTGCTTTCATGATCAGTGGCTTACTGCTCACGATGCGATGGCGGTAGGACCAGAACTGACCATGCTGCGGCTGCCCTCCGCCGCCGGGCCGCTGAACCAGCAACCAGTGCGGACCTGGATCACACGCATGTGATTCATCCCCATTGTGGATAGCGCCTGTGGATAACCCGATCGGTAGTGTTCGACACCCCTAGGAGCGCCGTGCAGCTGACGCAGTGGGCGCCATCGGCAGCCGGAACCGCAGCTTGCGGGCTCGCCGGGGTCTCGATGGCTACCGCCTGCGTGACCGTCGTCACAGATGGTCCCGGGCGCTTCCTGCTGGCCTTCTCCGCTGCCGGATTGATCTTGTTTGCCGCGGGAACGTGGCGCGCGCGGCCAAAATTGGCAATTACCGACACCGGCCTGCGGATCGGCGGCTGGATACGGCCCCAGTACTTGCAGCGAACCGACATCCAGAGCACCCGGATCACCGAGTTCCGCCGGATCGGGCGCAAGATGCGGTTGCTCGAGATCGACGCCCACGACGGCCGGCTATTCGTCTTCTCCCGATGGGACCTCGGCACAGATCCCTTGAATGTGCTCGACGCCCTGACAGCGAGCGGCTACGCGCGTTCCCGACCGCCGCGAGCTTGAAGCGTCGCGGCTTGGCGATCGGTCAGGAGACGGTGATCGACTCGATCACGACCGGCTCGGTGGGACGGTCACCGGGGCCGGTGGCGGTGGTGGCGATGGCGTCCACGACGTGTTGTGAGTCCGCGTCGACGACCTCACCGAAGATGGTGTGCTTGCGGTTCAGGTGCGGAGTCTGGCCGACGGTGATGAAGAACTGCGAGCCGTTGGTGCCCGGGCCCGCGTTGGCCATCGCCAACAGGTAGGGCTTGTCGAACTGCAGCTCGGGGTGGAACTCGTCGGCGAACTTGTAGCCCGGGCCGCCGCGACCGGTGCCGGTCGGGTCGCCGCCCTGGATCATGAATCCGCTGATCACCCGGTGGAAAACCGCGCCGTCGTAGAACGGCCCGGAACTGCCCCCGGAGGCGTTCTCGGTCGAGTAGTCCTTGGTGCCCTGCGCCAGGCCGACGAAGTTGGCGACGGTCTTGGGGGCGTGGTTACCGAACAACGAGATCTTGATGTCGCCGCGGTTGGTGTGCAATGTAGCGGTGGCGGTCTGAATCGGGCTAGTCACGAGAGCACAGTCTGCCATCACCGTTCGCCCCGCCGGACATCCGGTGCCGGTAGCCTCTGAACGTAATGCCGAGGCGGTCATGCGAAAGGGCGAGGAATGCGTGCTGAGACCCACATCCGACTGACCCCACGGGAGCGGCTGAGCCGCGGTCTGCACTACACGGCTATCGGGCCCGTCGACCTGACCCGCGGCCTGGTCGGCCTCGGCGCCCACTCGGCCCAGGCCGGCGCGTCGAGTCTGCGTCGCCGCTACCGCGAGGGCCGGCTGGCCCGTGACTTCCAGCACGCCCAGGACGCTTTGGTCCAGGAGCTGGCTGCCGCGCAGGACGTAGTCACCGGCCTGCCCGAGGCGCTGGCGCAGGCCCGTCGTGCGCAGCGCCGTAAGCCGAGGCGGTGGGTACTGGCCGGCGCCGCCGCAGGCGTGCTGGCCGCCGGGGGAGTGGCGTTCTCGATCATCCGCCGCTCGCAGCAGCCGGAGCCGTCGGCGTTGCCGCCCAGCGTCGACGTCGACCACCGCCCCTGACCTTGGGCTGGCACCGCTACCAGGGCAGGGCGCTGGCGGCCGCCGACGTGACCGGCGAAGCGCGCGACACCGAACTCGAGGCCTTCATCCGGCTGGACCACTCGGACCTGTGCGATGTGCGGTTGGAAGGTGCGACGCAAACGGATGACCTGGACGGCGCTCGGCGGTGGTATGAGGTGACGTATCTCGCCGACGACGGTTGTGGAGCCTAGGAGATTCGTTATCTCTAGGTGCCAGGGAGGTATCCGCGACGTACACGACGACGGCTAATGCGGAGTACCGCTCCCTGTCGTGGACAAGTTATCTACAGCTGGT
>NZ_JBYCLD010000015.1:0-2316 GCF_057473725.1 Mycobacterium sp. TH-M11
CAGCGACTGGCGGAACAGCTGGTGTTCAGCGAGGCACCGAAATTGATTCGGCAGCTGCAGCATTCCCCCGCGGTGCGGCGCGGCATCCAGGTCGGCCTCGACGTGCTCGCCGGCACCGCCCCCGCCGAAATCACCGCCGGTCGCCCGGTGACCCGCACCAGCGCCCCCACCGCGCATCGGGCGCGCCGCATCGTCTACTCCCCCGACCTCGACGGTCGCGCCGACCCCGGCGAAATCGTGTGGACGTGGGTGACCTACGAGCAAGACCCGACCCGCGGCGAGGACCACCCCGTGCTGGTCGTGGGCCGCGATCACACGACGCTGCTCGGCTTGACGGTGTCGAGCGAGAAAAGCCATGCCGCCGACCGATGCTGGGTGGGCATCGGCGCCGGCAGTTGGGACGGCGAGGGCCGGCCCAGCTGGGTACGCCTGGACCGCGTGCTCGACGTTCCCGAAGCGAGCATCCGGCGCGAAGGCGCGATTCTGGACCGCACGATATTCGACCAGGTCGCAGCGCGTCTGCGCCGCGACTACTCGTGGAGCTGAGCTACCCCTGTGTGATGTAGGACTGCAGCTGCTCGTGCTCGCTCTCCAGCTCCTGCATCCTGGTCTTGACGACGTCGCCGATGCTGACGATGCCGATCAGTTTCCCGTCCTCCAGTACCGGCACGTGCCGCACCCGGTCTTCGGTCATCAGCCTGGTGAGGCTGTCCACGGTGTCGGACTTGGTGCAGGTCGAGACGGCCGCGGTCATGATTGTCGAGACTGGCTCAGCCAGCACCGACGCCCCGTGGGCGTGCAACTGGCGGACCACGTCGCGCTCGGAGACGATCCCTTTGACACCGTCAGCCGCCGCCACCACCATCGCGCCGATGTTGTGATCGGCCAGCCCGGCAATCAGCTCAGCGACCGTCGCGTCGGGCTGGATCGTCACCACCGCCGCACCTTTGCCGCGCAACACATCCGCTATCCGCATCGAGCCTCCCGCCGCATGTGATCAGATTCACATCCAGGCTACGACGAGATGGGCGGCATGTCAGCCGCTGGGACAAATCGAGCCGATTACTTCACGTGAACACCCGGGGCTACATGCTCTGGTTATGCCAATCGGGTGATCTCGATGACCACGTCGAGATCGGTGGCGCCCTGCCCCGAGTAAATGCCCTTGAGCGGGGCCACATCGGCGTAGTCACGCCCGACGCCGACGCTGACGTACTGCTCGTTGATCTCGCTGTCGTTGGTGGGGTCGTGATCCCACCAGCCTCCGGTCCAGGCCTGAATCCAGGCGTGACTATGACCGTCGACGGTTTCGCCGACCTCGGCGTCCGCGTCGGGGTGGTGGTAACCGGAGACGTAGCGCGCGGGAATTCCCATGCTGCGCAACACCATCAACGACACATGGACGAAGTCCTGGCAGACGCCTTTGCCTTCGCGCAACGCATCCAAACCCGACGAACGCACGCTGGTGCTGCCTTTGACGTAGTCCAGTTCGCCGCGTACCCATGCCGAGGCGGCCAGGACCGCGTCGGCAGGCTCGTGCTCTTTGGCGATCTGCCTGCCCACGGCCGCAATACGTTTGCTCGCTGGCGCCTGATCGGTGGGGCTCAGCAATTGGTCATAGCGGTCGATGACTGCTTCGCTGCGCAGTTCCGACCAGGTGAGCTGTTGGCTGGGCGGGTCCGGCTTCTCGGTCTCGACCACCGACGCCGACGTCACGGTCAACTCGGTGTGGGGTGCATGCAAGTCGAACGCCGTGACCGCGGTGCCCCAATAGTCGATGTAGCGATATGACCGGGTTGCCGGAACGGTCTCGACACGGTTGAGCACGACGTTTTGTCGTGAATCCGATCGCGGCGTAAGCCGGGCTTCGTTGTAGGACGCTGTCGCCGGGGACGGGTACGCGTAGCCGGTTGCGTGCAACACCCGCATGCGCCACATCAGTTCTTCCCCTGCTTGGTCGCCTTGGTCGCCCTGGTCGCTTTGGCCGGTTTGGCCGGCACTGGATCCCGCTGACCGGCGTCAGTCCAGGCCACCCACGGAACCGGGTGAAAGTACTGCGCCGCCAACGCTCCTCCAACGTCAGAACACGACTTCTGCAGACCAGCCAACCGCATCTCCAACGACTCGAGTAACACGCCCGGCCGGACGAATTCGAGTTCGCTGCGTGCGCGGCCCAGCAGCCGCTGGGCCTCGGAGATGGCGCCGACTCCACTGTGCGAATTGTGCAGCAACTCGTCGAGATGATGCTCGGCCATCTTCAGCGAATAGAAGATCGACCGCGGAAACCGCCGATCGAGCAGGATGAATTCGACCACC